>DASYQW010000387.1 GCA_036005065.1 Candidatus Methylomirabilota bacterium
CCCCCCCCCCCCGAAAATGCCCTAGCGGCCGCGGCCTTTCACGAAGACAGCCGGCAGGATCGGCACCTCGTCACCCCACCAGCGCTCCCGCGCCGAGGCTCGGAGGTCGTGCTCGTCGGTGATGGGGACGCCGCCCAGCCACCGGATGATCGTGGAACGCACAGAGAAGCCCAGGTGGTGCTCGGTCGCGTAGATCGTCTCCTCGGGCGGGGTCTTCATCGGATCATACGATTCGGGCTCGGCCACACCGGCCTCGGCCACGCCGGCCGTCACGAGCAATGCCGCCGCCACCGCGAGCGCAAGCCTCATCGAGCCATGCCTCCTCTGTGATCGGAGTCGAGCGACGCGCCATCAGCCGGACTCAACAAGGGGGGCGCGAGCCCCTCTTCCAGGAGGTTAGCCCGGGGCCGCGAGCCGGCCCAAGCTTTTAGTGCGGGCCGCGGAGGAGGGCGCCGACCGGGACGGGCTTGTAACCCTGGGCGGCGACGAGGTCGAGGAGCCTCGGCATCAGCCGGAGCACGCGCTCGGGCGCCCCCGGGAGCCCCGGGGCATCGTGCAGGTCCACGATCGCTCCGTCGTGCAGGTGATCGGAGCAGTAGCGGAGCTGCGCCTCGGGGGTGCGCGGGCGGAGCCCCTCGGGTTGAATCGACCAGAGCACGCTCGCGAACCCGGCTTGCCGCGCCGTATGAAGCGCCACCGCATTGACGATGCCCCAGGGCGGCCGGAAGAGACCGGGGACGCGACCGGTGATCTCGGCCAGTACGCGGGCGCCGCCGAGCAGCTCGGTTCGCGTGGCCGTCGGGCCCAGGAACCACGCATTTCGGTGATGCCAGGTGTGGTTGCCCACCTCGTGGCCGTCGGCCACGATCGCCCGCACCAGGTCCGGATGCCGCGCCGCCCGGGCGCCGATGAGGAAGAAGGTGGCGCGGACGTCGGCCGCGGCCAGCAGCCGAAGCAGCTGGGGTGTCGCCTCGGGATCCGGTCCGTCGTCGAACGTCAGGCTGATCTGTCGGGGTCCCACTCGACCGCGCCGCACGGCGAGTAGCGGGAGGACGCACTGGGCGCCCCACCCATAGGCGACCCAGGCCCCGGCGCCGACCAGCCCCGCGGTCCGAACGAGTCGCATGGGTCAGCTCACCCGAGCCATGGCGAGCAGCTCCTTGGCGACCGTGCGCGCCGCTTCCGGACGCCGAAGGCGGCGGGCCGCCGCGGCCATCGCCGCGCGCCGGGACGGTTCCCGCAAGAGCGACCGGAGCTCGGCCGTCAGCGCCGCGCGATGGGGCATCCGGATCCCGGCGCCGGCCTGTTCCAGGCACATCTCGTTGGCCCGCTCCTGGCCGGGGAGTGAGCGGTAAAAGAGCAACGGCCGCTCGAGGGCCAGGGCTTCGGCGCACGTCACCGCCCCGCCCTTGGTCACCACCAGGTCCACTGCCCCCACCACGTGATGCATGTCGTCCACCCGCCCGAGAATCCGGAAGCGGCCGTCGCCGCGATACCGGCTCCGGAGGCCGGCGGCCAGCTCGTCGTGCTCCCCGCAGACGACGATGGCCCGGAACGACGCCACGAGCCCGGCCAAGACCTCGCAGACTTCCGCGATCGCCCCCAGGCGCCCCTGCATCCCGCTCGTGACCAGGATCGCCGGCGTCTCGGCCTCGAGTCCCAGCCTCGCGCGCAGCGCCGCCCGGTCGGCCGGGGCCGCGAAGGCGAGACTGATGGGCAACCCGCTGCTCACCACCCGATCGGGCGGGACCCCGAGAGCGGTCATCCCGTCCCGGATCGCGTCAGTGGGCACGAAGTAGCGGTCCACGTGCGGGTAGATCCACTGGCCATGGGCGACGAAGTCCGTGAGCACGATCGCGTGGGGGACGTCCGTCGCGCCGTGGCCGCGGAGCCACGACATCGCCCCGGCCGGCGTGGGATGCACGTGCGCCACGACGTCGGGGCGCGTGGCCGCCAGATGCCGCCCGAGGGCCCGGGCGCCGAGACGGTCCAGGCCGGCCATCGCCGGTGACCGGGTGGGCAGCCGCGCCGACAGGGCATACGCGGCGCCCCACAGGCGCGGCGCCCGTCGCAGGATCAGCCAGAAGAGCGCCCGGGTCGCGCGCGCGAAGGCCGGCGAGACGAAGCGCTCGAAGTGCTCGATCGTCTCGACGGTGGCGCCCTCGGCGGCGAGCCCCTCGGCGAGCGCAGCCGCGACCCGGTTGTGCCCGGACCCGTAACTGGCGGTGAGGATCAGAACGTCGGGCACTGGCCTTCACCCGGAGCGGGGGGCACGCGACGGGCTACGACGGCTGTCGGCCCCGAGACTTCAGGCGCCGAAACGGCGGTCACGCTGCTGATAACTCCGGATCGCGCGGAGGAAGTCGATCTTGCGGAACGCCGGCCAGTGCACATCGCAGAAGTAGAACTCGCTGTAGGCGCTCTGCCAGAGGAGGAAGCCCGACAACCGCACCTCACCGGAGGTGCGGATGATGAGGTCGGGATCCGGGAGGTCGGCCGTGTAGAGATAGCGCCCGATCTCCTCCTGGCTCACGCTCTCGACGATCTCCTCGATCGAGGCCCCTTGCTTCGCCCGGTCGCCGATGAGGCGCCGTACCGCGTCCGCGATCTCCTGGCGGCCGCCGTAGGCGAGGGCGAAGCTCAGCACGAGGTCGCCATAGTCCGCCGTCGCCGCCTCGGCCCGCTGGGCCGCCGCCAGGGTCGAGTCGGGGAGCAGGTCGAGCTTGCCTACCACCCGAACCCGCACCCGGCGCCGGTGGATGCGCGGGTCGTCGGCGATGGTGTTCAGCTTCGCCTCGATCACGGACATGAGCCCCTCGACCTCTTCCGGCGCCCGGGTGAGGTTCTCCGTCGAGAACGCCCAGAGGGTCACCGCCGGGATTCCCAGGTCGGCGCACCAGGCGAGAACCTCGTCCAGCTTCTCGGCGCCGGCTCGGTACGCCTCGATCGGGTCGCGCAGCCCCTGGGCGCGGGCCCACCGCCGATTGCCGTCGAGGATGATCCCCACATGCCTGGGCACGGATCGGCTCAGGACCTCCCTCTCGAGGCGCCGCGCGTACAGATAATAGAGGAGCTGAGGGAGCCGCTTCATGACCGGGGGCTCCTCACGGCCTCGGCCGGCGCGCGATCAGCAGCTTGTACTCTCCCTGCTGGACGACCTCGCCGCGCTGGTTCAGGATCTGCCGTTTTTCCACGAGCACCCCCCCCTCTTTCAGGCCACGCTTGGCGGTCACCTGAATCCGGCAGTGCACCGTGTCGCCAATCCGCACCGGGGCGAGAAAGTGCCAGTCGAGCACCATGAAGGCCAGGACACGCGGCTGCGTCACGGCGACCCGGAGACCGAGCCCGGAGGTGATGGCAATGATCAGGTTTTCGGGCACCGCCGGCGACAGCCCGGGCTCGCCACGCGTCTGGTCGAGCGCCTCGTGGTCGCCCGAGATCCAGGCATAGGTCACGAGATCCGCCTCGGTGACCGTTCGCGCGGGCGTCCGCGCCTCCTCCCCGACCGGAATGTCCTCGAAGTATCGCACGCCTTCCAGGCTTCGCTACGGTCGCCGCTCTACCATGATATCCGTCTCGCCCTCCTGAACCACCTCGCCGCGCTGGTTCAGGACCGACCGCTGGAGGACGACGATGCCCCGGTCGGGCTTCGAGGTCTCCCGCTTGTCGGAGACCTGGATCCGCACCTTGATGGTGTCCCCGATCTTGATCGGCCCCTTGAAGCGCCAGCGGAGGCCGAGGAACGCCATGGTCGCGAACGGGCGAGGCATGGCCCGGCTGCCGAGGCCGGATTGGATGGCGAGCCCGAGGAGCCCGTGGGCGATCCGCTCGCCGAAGATCGAGCTGCGCATGAACTCGGCGTCCGTGTGCAGGACGTTGTAGTCACCCGAGAGCCCGGCGAAGGCGACGATGTCGGCCTCGGTCACCGTCCGCCCGGGAGACACGAACTCGTCCCCTACCTGGATATCCTCGAAGTACTGCCGGCCCTCCCCGGTCATGCGCGCCTCCCCGGGCCACATTCTGACGACCGCTCCGCACTATAGCACACGATTCAGGCCATCCCGCGTTGACGCGCTGTGCCAGCGCACCGTACAATGCGTCCGGCATCGATCCCGTTCCCGCGTCGGGGAGGTCTGGATGCACGATCCGGTCGAGGAGATCCGCTTCCGTGATCCGCGCCTGGCAGAGGTCTGGGACAAGGTCCGGGCCGGCCAGCGGCTCGGCGCCGCCGACGGGCTCGCCTGCCTCGAGACGGCAGACCTGCTCGCCCTCGGCCGGATGGCCGACCGGGTCAAGCAGAAGAAATCGGGCGACTGGGTCTACTTCGTGATCAACCGCTACATCAACCCGACCAACGTCTGCGTCCTCGCCTGCTCGTTCTGTGACTTCGCCCGGCGGAAGGGCGAGGCCGGCGCCTTCGAGTACTCGGCCGACGAGATCGTGGCCATGATCGACCCCGACATCCGCGAGGTCCACATCGTCGGCGGCCACCACCCGGACTGGCCGTTCGACTACTACGAGAAACTGGTCCGCGCCATCCGCCGGGAGCGCCCGCTGGCGCAGATCAAGGCCTTCACCGCCGCCGAGATCGACTACTTCTGGCGTCGCTGGAAGATCGACCCCCGCGAGGCGCTGGTCCGCCTCAAGGCGGCCGGTCTCCACTCGATGCCCGGCGGCGGCGCCGAGGTGTTCTCCGTCCGGCTCCAGAAGGCCCTCCACTATACCGGCAAGGCCGGCGCCGACCGCTGGCTCGAGATCCACCGGATCGCCCACGGGCTCGGCATCCGCTCCAACGCGACGATCCTCTATGGCCACATCGAGACCTACGCCGAGCGCATCGAGCACCTGTTGAGGCTGCGCGCCCTCCAGGACGAGACGGCAGGGTTTCTCACCTTCATCCCGCTCACCTATCAGGTCGGCGACACCAAGCTGGTGCCCCGCCAGGCCTCCTCGGTCGAGGAGCTCCGCATGGTCGCCACCTCCCGGCTCATGCTCGACAACTTCCCGCACGTCGAGGCGTACTGGGTCATGATGGGTGAAGCCACGGCCTCGATCGCGCTCCATTTCGGCGCCGACGACGTAAACGGGACGCTCGTCGAGGAGCGCATCGCCCACGCGGCCAAGGCCGAGAGCCCGGCCGGGCTGGCCCGCGAGCAGATCCTCCGGATGATCCGCGACGCCGGCAAGGTCCCCGTCGAGCGGGACGCCCTCTACGGCGTCGTCCAGGTCTTCAACTGATGCCTTCCGGCGAAGCGGGCCGCCCGATGCCGAGGGTCGGCCGGATCTCGTATCTGAACGTGGAGCCGTTCTTCCACGCCTTCCCCTGGCCGGTCACCGCGGCCATGCCTCCGCGCGCCCTCGGCGAAGCGGTGGCGGCCGGGCGGGTGGACGCGGGGCCGCTGCCGCTGGCCGACTGCCTCCGCCTCGACGGCGAGGTGAGGATGCTGCCCTACGGCGTGGCCACGCGGCAGCGGGGCGCCCAGAGCGTCTTCCTCTTCTCCAGCCGGCCGCTGGACGAGCTCGGCGAGGCCCGCATCGGGGTCACCCCGGAGACGGCGACCTCCATCCGCCTCCTGCGGATCCTCCTCGCCTTCCGCGACGAGGTCGCCGCGCCGGAGCTCCTCGAGCCCGACGCCCCGGCCGACGCGGTCCTGCTGATCGGGGACGTGGCGCTGCGGACCTGGCGCGGGCGCTGGCCGCACCCGTACTGCTTCGACCTGGGGGCAGAGTGGACGCGGTGGACCGGGCTCCCCTGCGTTTTCGCGGCCTGGGCCGTCCGGACCGCCGTCCCCGCCGCCGCCCAGACCGAGCTCGAGCGCGTGCTCGGAGACTCCCTGGACGCCGGCCTCCGGAGCCTCGCGGCCATCGCCCGCGCCCGCCGCGACGTGGAGTTGACCGAGGCCGAGGTCGTCGCCTACCTGGAGGGGTTCGCCTATCGGCTCGGCCCCGAGGATGACAAGGCCATCGCCGAGTTCCGGCGGCTCTCCGCCCTGCTGGCGTCGTGATGCTCGACGCCATCGGCAAACGGATCGAGGCCGGCGAGCGCCTCACGCGCGAGGAGGGCGGCTGGCTCCTGTCCGAGGCGCCACTCCTCGCTCTCGGCCAGCTGGCCCAGGGCGTCCGCTACCGGCTTCACCCCGATCCCGTCGTCACGTACGTCATCGACACCAATCCCAACTACACCAACGTGTGCGTCACCGACTGCCAGTTCTGCGCCTTCTACCGGAAGCCCGGAGACCCGGAGGCCTACACCCTCACCGTGGCGGAGGTCATGGCCAAGCTCGAGCCGGCCGTGGCCCGCGGGGCGACCACCGTGCTGCTGCAGGGCGGCCACAACCCCGCCCTCGGCCTCGACTACTACCTCGAGCTGGTGCGGGAGACGCGGCGGCGCTTTCCCGGCGTGCTTCCCCATTTCTTCACGGCCTCGGAGATCCAGACCATGGCCCAGGTCTCCGGCCTGCCGGTGCGTGAGATCCTCGCGCGCCTCCAGGCGGCCGGCCAGCGCACCCTGCCGGGCGGCGGCGCCGAGATCCTCTCGACTCGCGTGCGCCAGCGGATCAGCCCCAAGAAGGGCGGGCCGGAGGCCTGGCTCGAGGTCCACCGTGAAGCCCACCGGGTGGGACTCCGCTCGACCGCGACCATGATGTACGGCCACGTCGAGCAACCCGACGACGTCCTGGATCACCTGGACGCGGTGAGGGGACTCCAGGACGAGACCGGCGGCTTCACGGCCTTCATCCCCTGGTCCTTCAAGCCCGGCCACACGCTCCTCGAGAAATGGATCAAGCACTACGCCGGGCCGAATGCCTACCTCCGCATGATCGCGCTGGCCCGCTGCTACCTCGACAACGTGCCCCACATCCAGGCGTCGTGGTTCTCCGAGGGGAAGAAGGCCGGGCAGGTGGCGCTCCATTTCGGCGCCGACGACTGGGGCGGCACGCTCCTCGAGGAGAACGTGCACAAGGCGGCCGACTACGTCAACACGATCGAGATCGAGGAGATCGCCACCTTGATCCGCGAGGCCGGCTTCCAGCCCGTCCAGCGCACCACCCTCTAC
>DASYQW010000388.1 GCA_036005065.1 Candidatus Methylomirabilota bacterium
GAGAATCCGCGGCCGACGAGCGGAGCCACGAACGCGGCCATCTGCGCCCCTCGCCCGCCCCAGCCGTGGACGAGGAGCACGGTCGGCCCCGACCCCCAGGCCCACGTGTCCACGCGGTGCCGGCCGATCGGGAGGGAGCGCGCTCGTGCCGTAGCCAGCGCGGTGGCCTCGTGGGCCGATGGCCGGGGACGCGGCGGGGTGAGGAACATCCGCTCGCCGAGCCGGGCGGCCAGGGTCGGGGCCAGCGCCGAGAGCATCGCGCCCGCGGCGCGGACGAGGACCGCTGAGCGGGGTGATTTTTTAGAGCGAACGATCGTGCTATTCATGAATCGGACATAGTCATCGTCGCGCATCGGGGCCTCCTCTAGCGCCGGCGGACGCCGGCCCGATCGGCGGGGGACGGGGTGCGAGCGGCCCCGACGAGCGCCTCGAAGGCGCGTTCGGCTCGGGCACGCGCGCGGGGGTCCTTCATGAGCCGCGAGGCGCGGCAGTAGGCGAAGACGATCCCATCGAGGTCGTAAGCAAACTGCTCGCAGTCGAGGTCGGGCCGGAAGTGCCCCTCCTGGATTCCGGTCCGGGCGACGTTGGCGAGCGTGTCGAGCCAGTCCCGCTGGGTGCGCACGAGGTAGTCGCGCGCCGGGCCGGGCCGCTCGTCCAGTTCGAACGTCGCCTGGACGAACGGACAGCCCCCGGGCAGCGGGCCCGAGAGCTCCCACTCGAACCAGCGCCCGAACAGGGTGCGCACCCGCGGCTCCCCGCGGGGCGCCGTGAGCGCGGGCTTGATGACTTCCTCGGTGAAGCGCCGCGCGGCGCTCTCGAGCACCGCGACCTGCAGGGCCTCCTTCGATCGGAAGTGGGCGAACAGCCCGCTCTTGGACATCCGGAGATCCGTGGCCAGGCGGCCGATCGTCAGGCCTTCGAAGCCCACCTTGGTGGCGAGGGCCAGCGCGTGGGCCAGGATCGTCTCCCGGGTCCGATGGCCCTTGCGGGTGTGGGTGGTGGACACGGGTTAATAATAGTACGATCGTTCGGATGTGTCAAGGAGGGCCGGTTCTGCTTCGGAGGGGCCCCTGGGGCCCCCTCCGGAGAAATCAGGGCAGCGAGCCGTTCTGCGAGCGGCGCTCCATGTATGTGAGCGCACCGAGCGCGGCGAAGATGAGGACGCCCAGGAGCACCGTCATCGAGAGGGCCGCCTGCTTCGGGAGGCGCGTCAGCAGCACCGCCACCAGGCCGAACACCATGCTCACGGCGAGGAGATAGCCGACGGTCTGCTGAGGCGAGAGCCCGAGACGGAGGAGCCGGTGGTGGAGGTGTTCCATGTCGCGGCGGAAGGGGTTCCGCCCGCGCGCCGTCCGGCGGACCACGGCGAAGACGGTGTCGAGGACGGGCAGGCCCAGGGCGACCAGGGGCAGAAGGAGGGTCATCGCCGCCGTCGCCTTCCGGTTCTCGAGCAACGACACGGTCGCCAGCACGAGCCCAATGAACGTGCTCCCCACATCGCCCAGGAAGATCCGGGCGCGCGGGAAGTTGTACGGGTAGAAGCCGAGGACGGCGCCGGCGAGCACGAGCGCCAGCACCGCCACCTCGCGCTCGTCCTTCAGGAACCCGACGGCGCAGAGCGACAGCGCCGCGATTCCGCCGATGCCTGGCGCGAGGCCGTCGAGTCCGTCCACCAGGTTGAGCGCGTTGATGACGGTGGCCACCCACAGCATCGTCACCAGGGCGCCGAGGGGCCCGAGGGGGACGGTCGAGCCGAAGGGATTCGTCAGCTCGACGACCCGAAGCCCGGCGGCGTAGAGGATCGCGCCCGCCAGGAAATGGGCCCCCAGCTTGGTGGGGATGCCGCACGCACGCAGGTCGTCCCAGGCGCCGACCGCCACCACGGGCAGCGCCGCCAGCGTGAGGCCGATCGCATGGTGCGACGCGATGCCGATCCCGGTGGCCTGCAGGATCCAGAGCGTACCGAGGACCGCCGCCACCAGGCCGAGTCCGCCGAGAGTCGGGACGGCTTCCGCGTGCACTTTCTGGGCGCCCGGGTGGTCGAGCGCGCCGGCGCGCCGGGCCTCGGCGATGACGACCGGCGTGAGCGCGAAGGTCGCGCTGGTTGCCAGGACGAAGCCCGCCAGTTCCGGCGGCATCATCGCCCGGCCCGGAGCGTGTTGGCCGCCACCAGCAGACCCGCGCGCACCGCGACCGCCGCCGCCACGACCGCCCGGAGCGGCCAGGGGGCGCCGAAGTGCTTCCGCACGTACCGCAACATGCCGCGGTGGCGAGCCCAGACCAGGCCGGCCGGTACCGGTCCCCGACTCGCCCCGATGTGATGCGTCACGACGGCGTCGGGGACGTACGCCACCGACCAGCCGGCGTCGCGCATGCGCCGACACCAGTCCATGTCCTCCACGAACAGGAAGTAGCCCTCGTCGAACGTCCCGAGCCGCTCGATGACGTCCCGCCGCACCATCAGGCAGGCCCCCGAGACCCAGTCCACCTCGCGCGCGCTCCGGTGGTCCCAGTCCAGGTAGAGGTAGTCACGCGAGGCCGTGTTGCCGGGCAGGAGGCGCGTCAGCAGCGCGTAGCGGCCGAAAAAGATCGTGAGATACCCCGGGAATCGACGGCAGGAGTACTGCAGGCGCCCATCGGACTCGAGGAGCCGGGCCCCCACGGCCCCGACCCGCGGATGGGCGTCCAGGTAACCCACCAGCGCGGCCACCGCGCCTTCGTGGACGACCGTGTCGGGGTTCAGGCAGAGGACGTGGCGGCCCCGCGCGAGGCGGATGCCCTGGTTCGAGGCCCGGGCGAACCCGACGTTCGCGGCGTTCTCGACGAGCCGAACCTGGGGGAATCGCTCACGGAACCCGTTCGACGCGAGCGTCCGACCGTTGTCGACCACGATCACGTCGAGGTCCAGCCCCGCGGTCGTCTTGTCGAGGCTGGCGAGGCACTCGGCCAAGTGCTCGTCGGACCGATAGTTTACGATGACGACAGAGCAATCCACGGGCCACCCATCCGGGGGAGTCTGCTGAGGAATACACGCACCGGGCCGATTATGGAGACCATGGTCGGCGAAGTCAAGGTTTTCGGCCGACTTACGCATTCCGCGGTATCCCCTAAGGGGGCGTGTCGGAGTAACCCGGCGCCGGCCACCGAGCGCGTGGTGCATCGAGGAGTGTTCCGAGCGGCGGCTTCGCCGCCGCCACGACGGGGGGGCATCGGGGGGTCTTCCGAGACCCCCCGAAATGGCCTAGTCACGCCACGCCACCTCGCCCACCATCACGCCGAGCCGCCGATCGTCCTCGGATGGCGTGAGCTCGCTCGGGCGGAAGGTGTAGGCCACGTCCACCTCGACCAGCGCATGGGTCCCCGGCGAATCCGCCACGGGCACCTCCAGCGTGTGCCATCCCGTCGTGGCCAGGGTGAGCACAGCCATGGGCCGGTGATTGACCATGACCCGCGCGACCTGGGGACGGGCCTCGATGCCCGGGATCGGCGCCCGGAATCGGAGCGTCATGACCCGTCCCTGCACGGGAACGGCCATGGCTGCGCGCCCGCGCGTCCAGCGCCCCGCGCTCCCGTCCGGCTGTCGCTCCCATCGATAGAAGCCGGCGTCGTAGCCGGGCGAGACGGGCCGCCGGAGCGCCGCCTCGGCGCGAAAGGCGACGATGACGAGGGCGACGGCGACCGCGGCGGCCGCCCACCGTCGCGACCAGGCAGGCTGCCGGGCCGGAGGTGCCAGCGCCACCGCGGTGCCGGCGACGATGCACGCCAGGTACACGAGCGCCGGGACCCGGAACGTGAACTGGACGACGCCGTAGACGAGCCAGCCGGTGAGGGCGGCGACGATGCCTCTGGCCAGCAGCGCCGCGCCCGGCGGCAGCGCCGGCAGGCGCCGGATGGTGCCGAGCCAGACCGCCCCGAACAGGGCGACGAAGCTGGCGACCCCGACGAGCCCTTGCTCGGCCAGGAGGTGCAGGTACTGGCTGTGCGCCGTCCCCCAGAAGGGGCCGAAGTCGCGGGGAAGATCGAGGCCGGCGTACTCGCGGAAGAAGAAGGCGTAGCGCCCCGTGCCGACGCCGAGGAGCGGGTGATCGAGCCCCATCCGGAGGGCCGTCGCCCACAGCCGGATCCGGTTGGGGTCGTCGGCGATCCGGAGGAAGCGGCCCGCGATCCGGCCCTGGAGCACCCAGGCGTCGAGGGCGGCTCCCGCCGCCAGGGCGATGGCGGCGACGGCGAGGAGCCACGGCCACGCGACTCGCCGCGGCGCGGCGCGCCACGACAGCCAGACCAGGGTGCCGAGGGCGACGAGCAGGGCCACGTAGGCGGCGCGCTGAAACGTGAGGAGCAGGGCGGCCGTTCCGACCGCCGCGGCCGCCGCCGCCAGGGTCCGCTGCCACCGGGGCGCCGCGCCACAGGCCAGGGCCACGAAGAGCGGGATCGCGAGCACGAGGAACAGCGCGAGGTAATCGGGATTCCAGGCCACCGCGGTGAGCCGGAGGTCGGGATTCTGCCACGTCCAGAAGGACAGGGTGAGGTACGCGCCGCTGGTCCTGATCACGCCGAAGAACCGGAGCAGGCCGAAGGCGGAGAGGACGGCGACCAGGCCGGCCAGCGGCAACAGCGTCGCCTCGACGGCCGGCCGCATCGAGGGCTGGGCCGCGATGGCGAAGAGCCCGGCGCCGACCAGGGCGACCAGGACGCGGTCGAGGTAGTGGAGGTGCGAGATGTCGGGGATCCCCTGGGCGAGGATCGGCGCCCAGTCGAGCGAGCGGAAGAGCCAGAGATCCTCGAGGAGGTCCCGCAGGTTCAGGGGGAGCGCGATCGCGGCGGCGCCGGCGAAGAAGAGGAGGGCGCCGCCGTAGTAGGGGACGAGGCGGACGCGTCCGAGGAGGCGGTGGGCGAGAAAGCTCAGGAGGACGCCGACCGCGAGCGCGTGGTGCAGGAGGAAGTAGGGGGTCTTCTGCTCGCCGAGGACGAAGGGCGAGGTCAGGACGAGAGCGGCCAGGCCGTTGGCCGGATGCCGCACGACCAGGAGGCCGAGGAGGAGCGCGAGCAGGGTTGCCGTGACGGGCGCCGGCAGTCGGGCGAGGGCAGCTACGGCCGCGATGGCGGCGAAACCCGCGAGGATCCACCAGGACGAGACCTGCGCCGGGCCGCGGGCGTCGGGCTCGGGGCCCCTCACCGGGTCTTCTGGCGCTGGGCCCCATCGGAGGGCGGCGGGACGGGCGGAGTGGGCGCGGAAGGGGGCGGCGGGATCGCCTGTCGCATGGCGTTGAACCAGATCCCGGCCATGACCGCGTAGCCGCGCTCGTTCGGGTGGAGCGGATCCTCGATGCCGCGTTCGGGAGAGCCGAAGAGGCTCCGGTCGTTCATCCCGTTGAAGATCTCGGCGAGGGTGATGCGGCGCGACTGGGCCAGGCTCCGGATCTGGGTGTTCGCCTGCGCGATGATGCCCTGGGCCCCCGGGTCGTTCCGGAAGTTGGGCGGAAGCGTCCCGATGATCGGAATCGTCTTGTTGGCCTGGGCCCGGGCCACCATCGTGTCGAGGTTGGCCAGGATGGACGCGGGACCGTCGCCGCGGTCGGCGTCGTTCGTGCCCTCCATGATCAGCACGAAGCCCGGGTGATCGGCCGCCAGGACTCCGGACAGCCGCTCCCGACCGTCGGGAGTCCGCTCGCCGCTGAGGCCCCGGTTGATGACGCGCCAGGCGGGATCCTGACCCCGGAGCATGTTCTGGAGGATGCTCGGGTAGTTGCTGCTCGTGTCGAGCTTGCTGATTCGTCGCCGCCGCTCGCCGAGCGAGCCGAACGTGATGCTGTCGCCGAAGGCCGACACCAGGCGGGGGTTGTTCGGGCCGAAATCGAAGTCGGGCGGAGTCGTTTCGCCGGGCCCGGTGGGACTGCCGCCGCCGCAGCCCGCCGCCAACCCGACGAAAAGCCCCAACCCGAGGACCCGCGCGCACCATCGCGCTGCGCCCAGGATCAGGATCCGCCCCCCCCGGAGATGATCTCCCGCACGATGTAGACGGGCTTCCGCTGGGACTCGTGATAGGTGCGCACGAGCATTTCACCCAGGAGCCCGATGCTGACGAACTGGAAGCCCACCACGACCAGCAGCACGGCCAGGAGCAGAATCGGACGGTTGGCGAGCGGGACTCCCTGGACGATGCGCTGATAGGACAGGACCGCGGCCAGGAGCACGCCGCTGCCGCCGACCAGGAGCCCCAGCAACCCGAAGATCTGGATGGGCCGTGTCCAGTAGCTCATCAGGAACTTGACGGTCAGGAGGTCGAGGAGTACGCGCACGGTCCGCCCGAGCCCGTACTTGGAGACCCCGCTCCGGCGCGGCCAGTGCCCGACCGGGACCTCGCCGATGGTCGCCCCCACCCAGCGGGCGAGCGCGGGCAGGAAGCGGTGCATCTCGCCGTACAGCGCGATGTCGCGCAGGATCTCGCGGCGATAGACCTTGAGCGCGCACCCGTAGTCGTGGAGGTGGACGCCGGTGATCCACGAGATGAGGGCGTTGGCCAGGCGGGAGGGAACCCGTCGCGACCAGAGGGGGTCCTGGCGCTCGTGGCGCCAGCCGCTCACGACGTCGTATCCCTCCTTGAGCTTGTCGAGGAGGCGCGGGATGTCGGCGGCGTCGTTCTGGCGGTCGCCGTCCATGGTGACCACCAGTTCTCCCCGGGCCAGGTCGAAGCCGGCGGCCAGCGCCGCCGATTGGCCGAAGTTGCTGCGCAGCCGGACGACGTGAAGGCTCGGGAAGCGGGCGGCGGCCTCCCGGAGCCGGGCAGCCGTGCCGTCGGTCGAGCCGTCGTCCACCACGATCAGCTCGTACGGGCGGCCCAGCCCCTCGAGCGCGTCCCGGATGCTCTCCAGGAGCGGCGTCACGTTGTCTTGCTCGTTGTGCACCGGGATGACGATCGAGACGAGCTCGGTCGGGGGCGCTCCGGTCACGAGGA
>DASYQW010000389.1 GCA_036005065.1 Candidatus Methylomirabilota bacterium
GCCGGGTCGTCGAAGTTGAGGCCGTCGGGATCGCAGCACATCACCGACGTCGGGTCGTTCCGGTGGGGGAGACCCAGGGCATGCCCGAGCTCGTGCGCCGCCACCTGGTAGAGGACCCGCTCGGCCGACGTCTGGCCTCGCGCGACCGGTGGGGCGAGCGTGATCTCGATCGGGAGCCGCAGGACCCCGCTGTCCTCGGCGTCCATGGTGGTCCGCCCCATCACGCCCGACCCGGCGGCCGCGAAGCGCACGACGACCTGGGCATCCTCCGGCCGTTCGCGCCCGACGAACGCCGCCACGCCGAGCGTCTCGGTGAAGATCCGGCTCCAGTCCATGACCGCGCTCCGAAGGGCGGCCTCGAGGACGGAATCCCCCAGCGGGGCGACGTAGACGGCCAGGGGAAACCGGGACTGCGGGTGGCCCACGAGCCTCGCGCGCGCAACCGGCGCCTCCGAGCCCTCACCGGGCCCACCGACCGTCAGGGTGACGAGGGCCACCGCTCCCGCCAGGATTCTCGCGCCTCCCATGGCCGTGCCCGCAGTGTAGCACCCGCCGACCGGGCGGCCGGGCCGCGGGCGGGGTCTCTCGAGGGGGAGAGGCCGACGGTCCTCGCGGTCCTGCTCGCGCTCCTCCTGGCCGGCTGCGCGTCGTCGCGTCTCCCGTATACCCCCGCGGAGCCGTCGTCCGGGGTCGCCATCTCCGCCGACTATCAGGTGCTCACCGACCGCCTCCGGATCGAGATCGACACCGGCGGCTATCGTCTCGAGGATGCCCAGATCCTGAGAGCCGACGGGAGCCCGGTGCGGCCCGAGACCATCGAGCACCCGCCGGCTCGCAGCGGCGGGAGTGGGATCGGGCTCGGAGTCGGCGTGGGCGGCGGCCGATTCGGCGGCGGCGTCGGGGTGGGCGGCGGCGTCGGCGTGGGGACGACGATCGGCGGCGGCGCGCCGGCCGTCACCGGCCACACCTTCGCCTATTTCCCGCTCGAACAGGTCGGCCCCGCCCCGTGGCGCCTCCGCATCAAGGTCATCGGCACCGACCCGGTGGTCATCCTGCTCGACCCGCAGAAGCGCGGATAAAAGGAGAGGCCATGTGCTTCGACCTCGACGCTCGACCCCCGATCCCGCCGATCGCCGGCGGCGCGACTGACGCCCGCGAGCTGCTCCTCACCTCGGCCGACGGGACCCGCTTCGCGGCCTACGCCGCCCGGGCGGCGCAGTCACGCGGCGCCGGGATGATCGTGCTGCCCGACGTGCGGGGGCTCCACCCCTACTACAAGGAGCTCGCCCTGCGCTTCGCCGAGCACGGCGTCGACGCGGTCGCCGTCGACTACTTCGGGCGGACGGCCGGCCAGGACGACCGCGGCGAGGGTTTCGATTTCATGACCCACGTGCCCCAGACGACGCCGGAGACGCTCCAGGCCGACATCGCGGCGGCCGCCGCCTTCCTGCGCTCGAAGGAGGGCGGGGCCATCCGCGCGCTCTTCTCCGTCGGGTTCTGCTTCGGCGGGGCGCTCTCGTTCCTCCAGGCCGCGAGCGGCCTCGGGTATGCCGGGGTGATCGGCTTCTACGGCTGGCCCCTCGGCCTCGCCCGATGGCCGGACCGGCCCAAGCCGATCGACGCCGTGAGCCGGTTCGCCTGCCCCGTCCTGGCCCTGTACGGGGGCGCCGATCCCGGCATCCCGAAGAGCGCGGTCGACGACTTCGATCAGGCCCTCGAGCGCGCCCGGGTGCCGCACGAGTCCGTCGTCTACGACGGGGCGCCCCACAGCTTCTTCGACCGCCGCCAGACCGAGTTCGCCGACGCCTCGGCGGATGCCTGGAAGCGGGTGCTGGCGTTCGTGGCGACGTACGGCGGCGCGCGATGACCGGCCTCGCGTTCATGAGCTCGGTCAGGGCGGGCGCCGAGCCGTGGACCCCTGAGCCGCCTCAGCGCTCGTACGACTCTGCTCGCGCCGCGGGGGACAGGGGAATGAGGTACCGCAGGGGCTCGGGAAGGACCTTGGCTCGCACGGCGGCGAGCGTGTTCTCGCCGGCGTAGCTCACCGCCGATCGGAGATGGCCGCGGATGCGGTGCAGGATCTCCAGCACTGAACCCTTGTACGGAATCTGGACCTCCTGGCCCTCGGCGGGAACGTCAAGGGCGAGTTCCGAGGCTTCCGGACTCTCGCCGCTGTACAGGGCGTCGAACACCGCCTGAGGCGACGTCATGCCGCGGTAGATCTTCCGCTTTTCGCCTGTCCCGGGATCCTCGATCACTGAGCCGGGCGCCTCGTCGGTCCCCGACAGCATGCTGCCGAGCATGACAGAGGAGGCCCCGCAGACCAGCGCCAGGAAGATGTCCTTGTCGTCCCTGATCCCCCCATCGGCAATGATCGGCACTGTCTCCCCTACCGCACACCAGGCCTCCCGGACGGCCTGGAGCTGGGGGACGCCGGCCCCGGTCTCGAGTCGCGTGCGACAGCCCCGCCCCGGCCCGATGCCCACCTTGATGGCGTCGACGCCGAGGTCCCGGAGGAATGCCGCCCCTTCAGAGGTCCCCACATTGCCGCAGACGAGTGCCACGCCGCCAAACTTGGCCCGGAAGGCCCCCACGGCCTGACCCATGATGGCCGAGTCGCCATGGGCGATGTCGATCAGGATCAGGTCCGCGCCCACGCGCAGGAGCTCGGCGGCGCGCTCGAGAAAGTCGCCCCGGGCCCCGATGGCCGCGCCGACGAGGAGGCGGCCCTTCGCGTCTTTGCTCGTGTAGGGACGGCGCCGAGCCAGGATGAGGTCCTTCTTGGTGATGAGACCCTGGATGCGCCCGTCCGCGTCGACCAGCGGGAGCTTCTCGATCCGATGGTCGAACATCCGCCGCTCGGCGGCCTCGACGGCGATGTCGGGCGGTCCGGTGACCAGCTTCTCAACAGGAGTCATGAACTCCTCGACTCGGTGATCCTCGAAGCCCTCGATCCACGGCAGGTCCCGGTTGGAGAGCAGCCCGACCAGGATCCCGCTGCCGCGCGTTTCTTCGATGAGGATCCCGGTGATGTTGTGCTGCACGGTGAACTCCCGGGCCTCCCGGATCGTCGTGCCGCGGGGCAGGCACAGGGGCTGCTCCACGATGTAGCTGTGGGTGCGCTTGACCCGCGCCACGGCCTCGGCCTGTGTCGCGATGGGCATGCCCCGATGGATGAACCCGACCCCGCCCTCGAGGGCCATGGCCTTGGCCATCTCGGCGCCGGTCACGCTGTCCATGTTGGCGGACACGACCGGCAGCTCGAGGCTCAGGCGCGGGGAGAGACGAGTCCTCAGGGAAATGTCCCGCCGCGAGGCGGCGACGCCGGGCTGTGGCCGGAAGAGGAAGTCGTCATACGTCCGGCCGACGAACCCGGTCTCCACGGTGCAGTGCATGGGGGGCGTCTGTCGCCTATGCGGACCCAGATCCCGTGTCGTCTATTGTCCTCCTATGAGGGGCGGATTGCCAGGCCTCCGCGACGTCTTCCGGCTAGCGACAGACCCGGTAGAGGTGGGGGATCGCTTCCTACGCGAGCTTCGGCGGCGTGTGCTCGAAGGGTAGCTGGGCGTAGCGGGCTTTCTCGACTTCGATCACGAGCGCGACTCTCCCCTCCGGGCTGCGGAAGGGGAATGGCTTGCCGGTGTACTTGTGGGAGATGGGATCCATCAACTCGAGGGCAGGGTCAGGACGGCGCTCGACGACGCGGCCGCGGAGCTGGGTCTCCCGGTACGGATCGCGGAAGTCCACGATGGAGAGCGCGACCCGAGGATCGCGGCGGGTATTCTTCGCCTTCAGCGAGCCTTCGCCGGTGCAGACGACGATCCGATCGCCGTCGCGTCCCACCCAGACGGGCACGCTGTGCGGCGAGCCGTCCGGCATCAGGGTCGCGAGATGGGCGAAGTTCGGGCCGTCGAGGAGCTGCTTGATCTCGGGGGACAGAGGTCGGGGCATGGTATCGCTCCCTTCGCTCTCCGTATGCGAGCACATTGTAACGGCTTGTCCGGGCTCCGGAAGAGCGCGCTGGTCTTCTCGCCGATCAGGACGGGGAAAGCTGCTCCGCGAGGATCTCGGCGACATGGGCCACCCGCAGCGTCATGCCGCGGGCGTCGGCGGCGCCTCGGAGGTGGAGGAGACACCCGGGGTTGTCGGTGACCAGCACGGCGGCGTCTGTCTGGGCCACGTTATCCAGCTTTCGCGCGGCGATCTCCCGGGCCATCTCGGGACGCTCCAGCGAGGTCGAGCCGCCGAAGCCGCAGCAGACGGCGGCTTCGGGCAGATCACGCACGTCGAGCCCGCAGACCTCGCGCAGCAGGCGGAGGGCACGCTACCATGATCGCGCTACCTCAACGCCTGGGGCCCATGATACATGCGATCGCGGGGGAGCGGACGTCCGTTCTCGACGCTCGCCGTGTGATGCTCGCCCCCGCCGTGGACCGATGATGCGCTGAGCGGCGGACTCGATCGGACCGTTTCACTCTCTGGGGGCTGGCGGGTTGACGTTCTGCTCGGCTATCGGCACCCTCAGCTGCCAGCGGCCGGGGCCGTTGCGGTGCCCGGCGCGGGCGCGCTACACTCCACCCACCCTGGGGGACGGGCCACCGGGGTGACGGCGCGAGGAGCCGACAGGTGCCAGGTGCTTTGGACGGCCGACGTTGGAAGGGGATTGATGAAAGCACGACACACCCGGCAAGAGAGCCGCAAGAAGGGAGGAGCATCATGACGCGACGGCACATGGTATTCGGGCTGTGCGCACTCGTTCTGGGTGCCCCGGGCATCGCGACGGCGGACGTGGGACTGCCCAAGCCCAGTGACTCGATCGTTGCGATTTCGGTTTTGGGGCAAGCGTGCCACGGAAGCGGAGTGGTCGTGAACAGGAGGATCAGGGGGGACGGCACGACGGCGCCGTTTTCCATTCCGGCCGGATTCGCGTTCATGGTCACGGGCGTCGATTTCGTGACCGGCAGCGCCCCCGGCGGCGGAGTCCCCCCCGGTGATCGCATCGGATTCGTTCTCAGGACGGTGAGCAGCGGCGTTGTGATCGCTGAAGGCTACGCGATCAATACCGGAACGCTCGGGTCGGTCTCGGGCAGCACGGTTCTGTCAACGCCGATGCGCGTGACGAGTGCGCTGTGTTTGGACCGGACGGTAGGCGCCGTTATTGGTGGCACGCGGACCTGGGTTCGGGGCTTCCTCTTCCAGAACCAATAGCCGCTCGCAGGCCAAGCGTACCGTCCGAGCTGGCTCGGCGGGCTGCCGGGCCCTCCGGCGGCGCCGATCGCGCCCGGGGCGCCGACGCCGTCAGGCGGCCTCGCGGGCCCAGGCGAGGTCGGGGCGGCGGGCGTGCCACTGGGTCGCCTGCTCGTAGGCCCAGGCGACGCGGAGGGCCACGTCCTCCTCGAAGGGCTTGGCGTAGACCATCAGCCCGATCGGCAGCCCCTCCCGCGTGAACCCACAGGGCACCGAGACGGCGCACAGGTTCAGGATGTTTCCGATCGAGGTGTTCCGCAGGTACCGCACGTTGTAATCGGTGTAGCTCTCCCGGCTCGCGTCGATGTCGGCCAGCGGGCGGGCGGGGATCATGGTCGTGGGGACGATGAGCGCGTCGACGTCCCGGAGGGTCTGCTTGACCCGCTCCCGGAGCGCGGCATTCCGCCGCAGCAGCATGAAGTAATCGGTCGCGGGCAGCGTCCGGCCGGCGATCATCCGGTGGGCCACGACGGGATCGAGGGCGTCGAAGTGGTCGTCGAGGAACCGGGCGTTGACCGCGCAGGCCTCGGCGGCCGCCAGCAGCGGGCGCGGCTTCTCCGCCCAGGCCTCGGCCGCCTCAGGCACCGCGACGCTTCCGACGTGCGCGCCCAGCGACCGGAACACCGGGCCGGCCTCGCGGACGGCCGCGGCCACCTCGGCGTCCACGTCGTCGAAAAAGAGCGTTTCGCCGAACGCGATCCGGAGGTTCTTGACGCCGGCCTTGAGGCCGCCCAGCACATCGTGCGGCGCCACGCCCACGGTCGTCTCGTCCCGGAAGTCGACGCCCTGCAGGACCTGGTAGACGAGCGCGGCGTCCTCCACCGACCGGGTGAGCGGGCCGACGCTGTCGAGGGTCCAGCTCAAGGGATACACGCCCGCGCGGCTGATGCGCCCCACGGTGGTCTTGAGGCCCACGACGCCGCAGAGCGCGGCCGGGATGCGGACCGAGCCGCCGGTATCGCTGCCGAGCGCCATCGGCGTGAGGCCGGCGGCGACCGCGACGGCGGTGCCGCTGGACGAGCCGCCGGGCGCGAGCGGCGTCGGATGCCACGGGTTGTGCGGCGTCCCCTGGTCGTGGTTGATCCCGACGCCGCCGAAGGCGAACTGGACCGTGTAGGTCTTGCCGAGCAGCGGCATGCCGGCGGCGGCCAGCTTCTGGACCACCGGGCAGTCGGCGCGCGCGACGTTGTTCGCGAGGAGGCGCGTGCCGGCCGTGGTGGGCAACCCCTTCACGTCGTAGAGGTCCTTCGCCGCGTACGGGATGCCCTGGAGCGGCCCCAGGTCCTGGCCGCCCCGGAGGGCGCTCTCGGCCGCCCGCGCCTCGGCCAGCGCACGGTCCGGCGTGACGAGGATGAACGCGTGAAGTCGCTTGTCCAGCGCCGCGATGCGCTCGAGGAGCTGCTCGGCCAGTGCGACGGGACTCAGGCTGCCCGTCCGGATGCGCGCGGCCAGCCCGGTGATCGACTCGAAGGCGAGGGACGCGTCGGTCATGGTGCTCCTCCGATCGAAATTCGGCTGCCGGAACCCTGGAGAGGCGCGGGCTAAAAGACGCAGTTCACGGAGACCATGAAGCCGCGGTCGCTCGCGGCGCCCGTGGGGCCGAACGTCCTGACGGAGGTTCCCCGGCGGTCGACCGGGTGCTCGGACACCGCGATCATGCCCGGGATGCTGCCGCGCACGGTGGCTTGATACACGCATCGGTTGATGTTCTGGCCGAAGATGCACTGATACTGGCCGAGGGCGTTGCGCCGACACCCGAGGACGCTCCCGCCGCCACTGCTCCGGACGAGGGCTCCCGTTGCGGAGACCACCGCCCAGGCCTCGCCGGTGTGGAAGACGGGCTCGTCCGAGGTTTCGGCCGTCGCGAAGGCTCGACGTGGACCGCCGACCACGAGGGCGTAGGTCCCGGCGAGCGCCAACAGCACGACGAACGCGACGATGGGGATCACCAGCGGGCGCGTGAGCCGGAATTCCTTCATCGCGAGCCACTCCTTTCGGGATCGGGTCTGATGGGAGACCTCTTCGTCGAACGACGTCCCATGGCCGGCCAGTGTAGCCCATCCAGAGGGCGGCGCGCCAGCGGGAGGGTTCTCGGCATCCCGGGAGCGGGCAGCGTCGCGACCGGTGAGTGGCGCATGAGATCGATTGCGGGAGGAGATCGATTGCGCGAGATCGATTGCGCGCTTGACAACGGCAGTCGCCCTGCGTAGAGTGTGTGGGCGATGGCTCCTTTAAGTGGGCCCTGCGAGGTCCATAAGGAGAGACGATGATCCTGCGAGCACGGTGTCGGCAACCCTCTCCGGGGACCGGGGAGGGTTTTTTGATGCCCGGACGCGCGCGGAGGGGCGCCCGATGACCCTCCGCGAGAAGGCCCAGGTTCTCGACGAGCCGGGGATCGACCGGGCCCTGACCCGCATCGCCCACGAGATCCTCGAGCGCGCGGGCGGGACGGACGGCCTGGCCCTGGTCGGAATCCGGACCCGCGGGGTGTCGCTCGCCCGCCGGATCGCCGAGCGCCTCCAGACCATCGAGGGGACGAAGGTCCCGGTGGGCGCCCTCGACATCACCCTCTACCGGGACGACCTCGGGCTCAAGGCCGAGGCGCCGGTCCTGCGCGCCACCGAGATTCCCTTCGCGGTGGGTGGCCGGACCATCGTCCTGGTGGACGACGTCCTCTACACCGGGCGGACCATCCGCGCGGCCCTCGACGCCATCATGGACCTCGGCCGGCCGCGGCTGATCCAGCTCGCCGTCCTCATCGATCGCGGACACCGGGAGCTCCCGATTCGGCCGGACTACGTCGGCAAGAACTTGCCCACGGCCCGACGCGAGATCGTCCAGGTTCGACTCCGCGAGCACGACGGGCAGGACCGCGTCGTGATCCAGGAACCTGAAGGGTGAGAGGAGGCGGCATGGGGCTCAAGCGCAAGGACCTCCTCGAGATCCGCAGCCTGGAGCCGGCCGAGATCCAGACGATCCTGGACACGGCGGCGTCCATGAAGGAGATCGCGAGCCGCGAGATCAAAAAGGTCCCGGCCCTGCGCGGCAAGACCGTGGTGAACCTCTTCCTGGAGCCGTCGACGCGGACGCGCACCTCGTTCGAGATCGCCGGAAAGTGGCTGTCGGCCGACGTCATCAACGTCTCGGGCTCGTCCTCCAGCGTGGTGAAGGGCGAGACCCTGATGGACACGGCCAAGAACATCGAAGCGATGAGCCCCGACTGCGTCGTGATCCGGCACTCCGCGTCGGGCGCCCCCCACATGCTGGCGCGGGCCCTCAAGTGCTCGATCATCAACGCCGGGGACGGCATGCACGAGCACCCGACCCAGGCGCTGCTGGACCTCCTGACCATCCGGGAGAAGCGGGGTCACCTCGAGGGGCTCTCGGTGGCGATCGTAGGCGACATCGCTCACAGCCGGGTCGCCCGCTCGAACATCGCCGGCATGCGGAAGATGGGCATGAGCGTGACGGTGGCGGGGCCGCCGACCCTCATCCCGCCCGGGATCGAGGAGTTGGGGGTCAAGGTCGCCTACCGGCTCGAGGACACGATCCGGGACGTCGACGTCATCATGATGCTGCGGCTGCAGCAGGAGCGGATGACCGCTAATTACATCCCCTCGCTCCGAGAGTACTCGCGCCTCTACGGGCTCTCGCTCGAGAAGCTGGCCGGCGCGCGGGACGACGTCCTGATCATGCATCCGGGGCCGGTGAACCGGGGGATCGAGATGGCGCCCGAGGTGGCCGACGGCCCGTACTCGGTGATCCTCGAGCAGGTCGCCAACGGGGTCGCGGTGCGGATGGCTCTCCTGTATTTGCTGCTGGGCGGCAAGCCCGCGGAGGCGTAGGCCGTGCCGATACCCGTCGCAGCTCGGCGTCCTCGGCCCCCGGTGCGCCTCAACGTATGCGGCATACGCCTCGACGCACCTTCTGGGGTTGGCGCGCCTCGGACGGCGGGGCCCCAGCCCCGCGACGTCCTGCGGCGCGCACGTCGGGCCTGCGTCCTTGATCTGCTCGGGTCTCGGCCCGGCCCGGGGTCTGACTACACTGGCAGCGGCAAACCGGCGGAGGCGGAGCGCTCATGAACCTGCTCATTCGGAACGGCCGCGTGATCGATCCGGCCAACGGCCTGGACGCGCCCGCCGAGGTCCTGATCCTGGACGGGCGGGTGAGCCGGGTGGGACCTCGGCTGGAGGTGCCGGCGGAGACGCCCTCCGTGGATGCCGGGGGTCGGGTGGTGGCCCCCGGGTTCATGGACATCCACGTCCACCTCCGCGAGCCGGGGCAGGAGTACAAGGAGACGATCGCCACCGGCACCCGCGCCGCCGCGGCCGGTGGCTTCGCGGCGATCGCCTGCATGGCGAACACGCAGCCGGTCAACGACACCCGCGCCGTCACCGACTACATCACGGCGCAGGCCCGCGCCGAGGGCGTCGTCCGCGTCTATCCGATCGGCGCCGTCACCCGCGGGCTCGGCGGGCGGGAGCTCGCCGAGCTCGGGGAGCTGGCCGAGGCGGGCTGTGTCGCGTACTCGGACGACGGGCGGCCCGTGATGAGCTCGGCGCTTCTCCGGCGCGCCCTCGAGTACGCGCAGGCCTTCGGCAAGCCCATCGTCTCCCACGCGGAGGACGCGACCCTCGCCGACGGGGGCGTGATGCACGAGGGGTTCGTCTCGACCGACCTCGGGCTGCGGGGGATCCCGGCCGCCGCCGAGGAGATCATGGTGGCCCGCGACATCGCGCTGGCCGAGCTGACGGGTCATCGCGTCCACATCGCCCATGTCTCGACCGCGGCCGCGGTGCGGCTTCTCCGGGACGCCCGGGCCCGGGGGGTTCCGGTCACGGGCGAGGTCACGCCGCACCATCTCCTCCTGACCGACGAGACGCTCCGCAGCTACGATGCCAACGCCAAGATGGCGCCGCCCCTCCGGGGGAAGCGCGATGTCGAGGCGTGCCGCGAGGCGCTGGCCGACGGGACGCTGGACGCGATCGCCACCGACCACGCGCCCCACGCCCTGGCGGACAAGGAGGTCGAGCTGGATCAGGCGGCCAACGGGATCGTCGGATTGGAGACGGCCGTCGCGCTCTGCCTCACCCACCTGGTCCGGGAGCGGGTGCTCGACCTCGGAACCTTGATCGCGCGGCTCACGGTCGGCCCGGCCCGGATCCTCGATCTCCCGGGTGGAAGCCTCACCCCCGGCGCGCCCGGAGACGTGACGATCCTGGACCTCGATCGGGAACACGTGATCGACCCGGGCCGTTTCTATTCCAGAGCGCGAAACACGCCGTTCCGCGGCTGGCGGTGCGTCGGGGCGCCCTGGATGACCATCGTGGGGGGCCGGGTGGTCATGGCGGAGGGCGTCGTCGAGAGAGGGCCCTCGCGGTGAGCGCTGGACAGCGGGCGCTGCTGGCGCTGGCCGGCGGGCGGGTATTCGAGGGTGAGGCGCTGGGCGCGCCCGGAGAGGCGGTCGGCGAGGTCGTGTTCAACACCGCCATGAGCGGCTACCAGGAAGTGCTGACCGACCCGTCCTACAAGGGGCAGCTCGTCTGCATGACGGCCCCCCACATCGGGAACACCGGCGTGAACCCGGAGGACGTCGAGTCCCATCGGCCGTGGGTCGAGGGCTTCATCGTCCGCGAGGCCTCGCCGATCGCCTCGTCGTGGCGGGCGGTGGGAACCCTGGAGGCGTACCTCACCGCCCAGGGCATCGTCGGCATCCAGGGGATCGACACGCGGGCGCTGACGCGCCACCTCCGCGACCGCGGGGCGCAGGAAGGCGTCATCTCGACCGAGGACCTGGACCCGCGCAGCCTGGTGGCCAAGGCGAAGGCCTCGCCCGGGCTCGTCGGGCGGGACCTGGTGAAGGAGGTGACGTGCCCGGGCCGCTACGAGTGGACCGAGTCGGTCTGGCGGCGCGGCGCCGGCTACGCGGACGCTCCGACGCCGCGCCATCACGTGGTGGCGTACGACTCCGGGGTCAAGCGGAACATCCTCCGCCAGCTCGTCGCCCTCGGCTGTCGGGTCACGGTGCTCCCGGCCTTCGCGCCCGCCGACGAGGTGCTCGCGCTCGGCCCCGACGGCCTCTTCCTCGCCAACGGTCCCGGCGACCCGGAGGGCGTGCCCTATCTGGCCGAGGCCGTCCGGCGGCTCCTCGGCCAGCTGCCGGTCTTCGGCATCTGTCTCGGCCACCAGATCCTCGCGCTCGCCCTGGGCGCGCGGACGTACAAGCTCCCGTTCGGGCATCACGGCACGAACCACCCCGTCAAGGACCTCGTCGCCGGCCGGGTCGAGATCACGTCTCAGAACCACGGCTTCGCCGTGGACCCTGACTCGTGCGCCGCCCACGGCCTCGAGGTCACGCACGTGAACCTCAACGATGGCACCTGCGAGGGGATGCGGCACCGGAGCCTCCCCGTCTTCTCGGTGCAGTACCACCCGGAGGCCTCGCCGGGGCCGCACGACGCGCACTACCTGTTCCGACGATTCCTCGACCTCATGGGCCAATCGAGAGGCAGGTGACTGCATGCCGCGCTACTTCGTCGCCTATCGCAAGACCGAGGAGGCCGGGCAGAAGCCCGAGTGGGCCTCCTTCACCACCGAGTCCGAGGCGAGCCTCGAGGCGCAGGCCGTCCGCGAGCGCGTCGAGAAGCGGCTGTCGGTGTTCGGGGAGAAGCTCGCCGGCGCCGGCGAGGTCCTGTGGCTCGGGCCGAACCGCCTCGTCGAGTTCCTGGTGAAGCGCGAGGAGGCGCCGCCGGA
>DASYQW010000390.1 GCA_036005065.1 Candidatus Methylomirabilota bacterium
GACTCACCGGCCCGTGACGAGGAACCTCTCGCTCCGTCGGAGGATGAAGCCGAAACAGACCGCGGCCGTGTCGTGGTTCCCTCCGAGGAGATAGGTCTCGGGGCTTCCGAGCGCGGCGCGAAGCGAAAGCCCCGTGGCTACGGGCACGATCGTGTCCGAGGCTCCCAAGAACAGGAGGACGCGGTCCGGCTCGACAAAGCGGGCGAGGCTGAGCGGGTCGGTGCGCACGTCCTTCGCGAACTGGAGTCGGAGCGTTTCCGGGTCCACGCCGCGGGCCTTCCAGGCGTCGCGGTAGGCCACGACCGAAGACTCTTCACTCTCCTCGAGGATCCGCGGGAGGTCGCCTCCCGTGAGGACGAGGACGCCCCGGCGGATCGACGGCTCGACCGCAAGAAGAACGCCGCCGAAAATCCCGCCCGCCGAGATGCCGAGGTAATGGACCTGGCCCGCGTCGACCTCGTTCATCTCCCTCAGCACCTGAAGGGCCATCCGCGCGGCCACGACCGCATCGCGGAGGCGGGCCTCTACTTCCGCAGGCGTGAGGTGGGTCTCGAGGAAGACCTTCTCGGGGACAATGACCGCGGCGTGGATGCCGCGGCGCGCGAAGCGGACAGCCAGGTAGCGCGCCGCGAAGGCGGCCTCGGTGGGCGGGGTCATGAGGAATAGCGGCCTCGGGTTCAGAGGTGATGCCCCTTCGGCACGGTAGAGCTCGAGCGTCCCCTGGAAGCTCGACCGAGGGAGAGGCGTCCGGATCGGGCTGTCATCGGGCTTCGACGCCAGGACCTGCCGCGAAAACTTCCCCCGGAGCTCTCCGAGGACCTCGCGACTCGCCCCGTAGTAGTCCCGAATGTCCCGAGGAAGCTCCGCGGCCGGCCGCGCGGGCCTCCTGGCTTCGAGATGCTCGACCACGAAGCCCCAGGGGACGAACGGTCGGCCTGTCGCATCGAGCGCGGGGAGTTGAGCTCGCTCCGAGCCCCGAACCTTCCTCGCCAGCGAGAGGACTCCCTTGGCGGTAAACCCTACGAGGCCCTCGAAGACGTAGCCGAGGCCGATCGCCGGCGCCGACGCGATGTCGACGGCGTCCGAGAGGTCCACCCACGGCGTGGCCCAGGCCAGCGCGGCCACGGGAGTCATGCCGGCGACGAGGGGAGCGGAGATGGCCCACCCCGAGTACTTGGCGCCCCGTGAGATCGCTCCCAGGGGGCCAGCATCCTCTTCCAGAGCGGAGATCCCCGCGTTTGAGCGCTCGACAAGATAGGAGCAGGCCACGAGTGAGCAGGAGACGAGGGCCAGAAGCGCCACGCCGGGGAGTCTCTGGATCGTAGTGCTGGGCTTCACGGCTGAGCGGAGTTTCGGGAGACCTCCCCGAGGCTGATCAGGGGTGGGAGCGGCCCGTCGGGGAGCCGGCTCCCCGCGGCAGCGGCTGGGCGAAGCTCAGCTCGTGGCCGTCGGGGTCGCGCAGGTGGAAGTAGCGCTCGCCCCACTCCGCGTCCCGGGGCGCGGCCTCGGGCTCGAGGCCATGCGTCCGGGCCCGGGCGTAGAGCGCGTCGACGTCCTCGACGTAGAGGATGACGCGACCCCACCACGACCACCGCCGCGCCTCGGGTTGCGCGACGAGGTTGAGGTGCCCCGGCCCGACCGCGAACGAGGTGAACGCCGCCTGCTCGCCGCCGTACGCGAGCTCGAACCCGAGCGCCCGATAGAAGCGCACGGCCCGCGCCATGTCGTGAGTGGCCAGCGTCACCGCGCTGATCGAGACGATCCGGGGCGACGGCTCCATCGCCTCCAGGGTACTACGCGCCGGCGCCGCGCCGTCGGGCCCCGCCCCGTGGGACAATGGGGCCGATGGCGGAGCGCGGCTTCATCCTCACGCCGACCTACCGGATCGTCGCCGGCCGGCCGGAGGTGCACCTCTACGCGGTCCTCGAAGACGGGGAGCCGGCGCTCGTCGTCGACGACCGCTTCCCGCCCTATTTCTTCGTCCGCGCCGCCGACGCCGCCGTCGTGGCGTCACAGGCGCCCGAGGCCCGCGTCCTGGCCGCCGACCTCCGCACCTTCGGAGGCGAGCCCGCCGTCCGCGTGGAGGTCAGGCTGCCGAGCGACGTCCCGCCCCTGCGGGCGCGGCTGGCCGAGGCCGGCGTCGAATCATTCGAGGCGGACCTCCGCTTCGCCTACCGATATCTCATCGACCGCGGGATCCGCGGCGCCTTTGCCGTCACCGGGCCGTTCGAGCGCCGGCCCGGCGTGGGCCGCGTCTATCGCAACCCCGAGCTCGGCCCGGCGGCGTTCACGCCCCGCCTCCGCGTGCTCTGCTTCGACGTGGAGACGAGCCTCGACGGCCGCCGCCTCTACTCGATCGCCATGGCGGGGGCCGGCGGCGAGCATGTCCTGCTGGTCGGGCGGGATCCCGTGGAGGGCGCCGAGGTGGTGCCCGACGAGCGCACGTGTCTCGAGCGGTTCCTCGCCTACGTGCGCACGGTCGACCCGGATGTGCTCACGGGCTGGAACGTCGCCGACTTCGACGTCGGCGCCCTCGCCCGCTTCTGCCGGCGGGCCGAGCTCCGCTGCGCCCTGGGCCGCACCGACGACGAGGTGGACATCCGCCGCGATGCGAACTTCACGCGCGAGCCGCGCGTGATCCTGTCCGGCCGCCAGGTCCTGGACGGCCTGGCGCTCCTGCGCAGCGCCTTCCTCCGCCTCGACGACTACCGCCTGGAGACGGCGGCCCGGGCGATCCTGGGCACGGGCAAGCTCTTCGGCCCCGAGCACCGGGCCACGGAGATCGAGCGGGCGTACCGGGAAGACCCTGCGCGCCTGGCCGCCTACAACCTGCACGACGCGCGGCTGGTCCTCGAGATCCTGGCGCGGACCGGCCTGGTGGAGCTCACCATCCGGCGGAGCCTCCTCACCGGCATGCAGCTCGACCGGGTGGGCGCCCAGATCGCGGCGGTCGACTCGCTCTACCTGGGGGCGCTCCGGGCCCGCGGTCGGGTCGCGCCCTCGGTGCGCTCCGGTGCGGAGGTCGACCCCTCGACGATCGTCGGCGGCCTCGTCCTCGAGTCCGCGCCCGGCCTCTACCGGAACATCCTGGTGTTCGACTTCAAGAGCCTGTACCCGAGCATCATGCGGACGTTCAACATCGACCCGCTGACCTACGTGTCCCCCGAGACGGCGCGCACGCTGCCGGCCGAGGCCGTCATCCGGACCCCGGGAGGGGCGGCGTTCCGCCGGGACGAGGCGGGCATCCTGCCGGAGCTGGTGGCGCGCCTGGCCGAGGAGCGGGCCCGGGCCCGCCGGGCCGGCGACCTGGTCGGCGCCCAGGCGACGAAGATCCTCATGAACTCGCTTTTCGGCGTCCTCGGCTCCTCGGCCTCGCGCCTGTTCTCGCCGGCCGTCGCCAACGCCATCACGACCGCCGGCCAGCACGTGATCCGGCTGGCCGCCCGGGCGGTGGAGACGCGCGGCCACCGCGTGATCTACGGCGACACCGACTCCCTCTTCGTCGACATCGGGGAACCCGACCCGGCGCGGGCCGCGGAGGCGGCCGAGGAGTTGCGCGAGGTGATCGGACGGAGCGTGGCCGACGCCCTCACGCGCGAGTTCAGCTGCCCGAGCCACCTGGAGCTCGAGTTCGAGAAGGTGTACACGCGCTTCCTCATGCCCGAGGTCCGCGGCGGCGAGACCGGGAGCAAGAAGCGCTACGCCGGGCTGGTGGGAGACGAGCTGGAGCTGGTCGGCCTGGAGGCCGTCCGACGCGACTGGAGCGGGGTGGCCCGCCGCTTCCAGCGGGAGCTCCTCGCCCGCGTCTTCCACGACCAGCCGGTCACCGACTTCATCCGGGCCTTCGTGACGGACCTCCGGGCCGGCCGCTACGACGACGAGCTGGCCTACCGCAAGGCGATCCGGAAGCCGCTGACCGCCTACACCAAGACGACCCCGCCCCACGTGAAGGCCGCCCGGAAGCAGGCGGGCCCGGCCGGACGCATCGTGGCCTACCTCATGACGCAGGCCGGCCCCGAAGCGGTCGGCGAGACGACCGCCCCGCCCGACTACGAGCACTACGTCAGCCAGCAGCTCCAGCCGCTCGCCGATGCGGTGCTGCGCTTCCTGGACGGACCCGACTTCGACGAGATCGTCGGGACCCGGCGCCAGCTCTCGCTCTTTTAGATCATTTCGGGGGGGTCTCGGAAGACCCCCCCGATGCCCCCC
>DASYQW010000391.1 GCA_036005065.1 Candidatus Methylomirabilota bacterium
AGCCGCGGCGCGCGCCCCCGGATTCACCGGGTAGGGGGGTCGGCTCCCCGAGCTCCGCCGAATGCCTGGCCCCAGCGGTCCGCGAACGCCACCTCCCGGACCGGCCGGCGCGGGGGCCGTCCGAACTTCCCGACCGGTGAGCCCAGCGGGATCAGCGCGGCGGTCTCGACGTCCGCCGGGATGCCGAGCAGCGCCTTCACCTGCGGGTCGCGGAACTTGTGGATGGTCGTGAGGCACGAGCCGAGGCCGAGCGCGCGCGCGGCGAGCAGGATGTTCTGGACGGCCGGGTAGATCGACGCGCCGGTCGTCAGGGTCGGCTTGACCCCGTCGGCGCCGATGCAGGCCAGGATGAGCACGGGCGCCTCCCCGAGATGCTCGGACAGATGCCGCGCCGAGGCGAGCATCTTCCCGGCGGCGCTGTCGGGCGGCGCCGTGGCCGCGTCGCGGTAGTACGGCACCTTCATCAGCTCACCCCAGGCCTCGCGGTAGAGCTCGCCCAGCCGGGCCCGCAGCGCCGGGTCGCGGATCACGAGGAAGCCCCAGCCCTGGCGGTTGCCGCCGGTCGGCGCGCAGATCGCCGCCTCCAGGATCTGCCGGAGCACCGCCTCGGGGATCGGATCGGGACGGAGGCGCCGGATGGCCCGCTGCGTCGTCACGACCTCGAAGAAGTCCATGGTCTCCTCCCCAATATCGCCCGTCCGACGTAGACTCCCTGCACGCACCCCCGGATTCTGGAAAGGGGAGGGCGGCGGCGGCGCGGCGGGGCGCCTCACCGGTCCAGGAAGCCCTTGCCGGCCTCGCCGAGGCGGACCAGGAGAGGGGCCGGCGTCCAGAAGGGGTCGCCGGTGCGCCGGCCGTATTCCCGGAGGCGGTCGTGGATCGCCGGCAGGCCGACCTGGTCTGCCCAGAACATGGGGCCGCCGCGATAGACCGGCCAGCCATAGCCGTACACCCAGATGACGTCGATGTCGCTCGCGCGGATCGCGATGCCCTCCTCCAGGATCTTGGCCCCCTCGTTGACCATCGGATAGAGGAGCCGCTCCAGGATCTCCGTCTCGGCGATCGATCGCCGCTGGATCCCCTGCGCCTTGGCGACCTCGGTGATGATGCGCTCGACCTCGGGATCGGGCATGGGCGTCCGGTCGCCCTTCTCGTAGCGATAGTACCCCGCGCCCGTCTTCTGGCCGAAGCGCCCTAGCTCGCAGATCCGGTCCGCGACCGCGGACGTCACCCCGCGGCCCTTGCGGATCCGCCAGCCGACGTCGAGGCCGGCCAGGTCGCTCATGGCGAACGGACCCATCGGGAAGCCGAAATCGGTGAGGACCTTGTCTACCTGGTGCGGCGGCGCGCCTTCCAGGATGAGCTGCTCGGCCTGCTGGCCGCGCTGGTGCAGCATCCGGTTGCCGACAAACCCGTAGCACACGCCCACCAGCACGGGCACCTTGCCGATCCGGCGGCCGGCCGCCATGGCGGTGGCGATGGTGGGCTTGTCCGTCTTCGCGCCCCGCACGTTCTCCAGGAGCCGCATGACGTTGGCCGGACTGAAGAAGTGGGTGCCGATCACGCTGGCCGGCCGCTTCGTGGCGGTGGCGATCTCATTGACGTCCAGCGTGGAAGTGTTCGTGGCCAGCACGGCGCCCGGCTTGGCAATGGCGTCGAGCTTGGCGAAGACCTCCTTCTTGATGGGCATCTCTTCGAAGACAGCCTCGATGATGATGTCGGCGTCGGCCACCGCCCCGAAGTCGGTGGTGCCGCGAAGGAGGCCCATGCGCTGCTCGACGTCCGCGCGAGTGAGTCGGCCCTTGGCCGCCGTCGCCTCGTAGTTCTTGCGGACGATGCCGAGCCCGCGGTCCAGGGCCTCCTGGCTGACCTCGACGACGGTGACCGGGATGCCGGCGTTCGCGAAGTTCATGGCGATGCCGCCGCCCATGGTCCCCGCGCCGATGACCGCCGCCTTCCGGATCTCCTTGACGGGGGTATCGGCCGGCACGTCGGGGATCTTGGCCGCCTCGCGCTCGGCGAAGAAGAAGTAGCGCTGAGCCTTGGACTCCGGCGAGGTCAGGCACTCGATGAACAGCTCGCGCTCGCGGGCGATCCCCGCCTCGAACGGCAACGTGACGGCCGCCTCCAGCGCCTGAATGCACGCCTCGGGGGCCTTGAGCCCGCGCGTCTGCCGGGCGACCGATTTCCGAAACTCGCTGAAGAGCTGGGGCTTCCCCCGGGCGGCCGCGACCTTGTCGTTCATGTCGCGCACGCGGCGGAGCGGGCGGCCCTCGGCCACCACCCGTTCGGCAAAGGCCACCGCAGCGGTGGTCAGATCGCCGTCCGCCAGCTCGTCGAGGAGGCCGAGGCGGTGCGCCTCATCGGCGCCGATCGGATCGCCGCCGACGATCATCTGGAGCGCCGTCTCCACGCCGACCAGCCGCGGCAGCCGCTGGGTGCCGCCGGCCCCGGGGATGATGCCGAGCTTCACCTCGGGCTGGCCGAGGCGGGCGCTCCGGACGCCGATCCGCCAGTGGCAGGCCATGGTCGTCTCGAGGCCGCCGCCGAGCGCGGTGCCATGGATGGCGGCCACCACGGGCTTGGGACTTGACTCCATGAGGTCCAGGACCTCCCAGAGGACCGGCTCCTGGGGCGGCTTGCCGAACTCCGTGATGTCGGCGCCGGCGATGAACGTCCGCCCGGCACACGCGATGACGACGGCGACCACCCCGGGATCGGCGATGGCCTGGCGCAGCCCGTCACGGAGCCCCTGACGGACGTGCTGACTGAGGGCATTGACGGGCGGGTTGTCGACGGTGAGGACGGCGACGGCCCCGCGGCGCTCGAGGCTGACGGAGCGAGTAATGGCAGTCATGGTCTGGAGTCCTCCGAGAGTTGGAGTCCGAAGCTCGGGTCAGGGTGAGGCCCAGAACTCGCGCGAGGCCAGCCGGGCGCCTTCGGCCAGGCTGGCCAGCTTGGCCCAGACGACGCCCGGATCCACCGCGGCCTGACCCACCCAGGTGCCGTAGCCACAGTCGGTACCGGCCACGACGTTCTCGCGGCCCACCAGCCGGGCATACCGGCCGATCCGCTGCGCCACCAGCTCGGGGTGCTCGATGTAGTTGGTCTTCGACTCGAGCACGCCGGGGATGAGGAGCTTGCCCTCCGGCAGCCGCACGCGCTCGAACACTCGCCACTCGTGCGCGTGGCGCGGGTTGGCGGCCTCGAAGGAGATGCCGCTCGGCCGGGCCGCCAGGACGACATCGATGATGTCCTGAAGGGGCACGTCGTAGTGGTGGGGTCCTTCGTAATTGCCCCAGCACACGTGCATGCGGATCCGGTCGGCCGGGATGTTCGCCAGCGCATGGTCGAGGGCCTCCACGTGCAGGCGCGCCATCTTGCGGAACTCCTCCAGGCTCAGCCCCGCGAACTGGATGTGCCGGCCCATCGCCAGGTCCGGGCAGTCCACCTGCAGCAGGAAGCCCGCCCGGACCACGGCCTCGTACTCGGGTCGCATCGCCTCGGCGATGGCGGAGAGGTACGCCTCGTGGCTCGGGTAGTGGTCGTTGCGGAAGAAGAGGGAGATGACGCCCGGCGAGGCCGCCGTCAGGAAGGCTTCCTCGACCGGGACCGACTCGAGCGCGGCCTTCAGATTCTCGGCGTCGGTCAGCGCCGCTTGGGCGTCGCGCACCCCGACGGGGCCGGTGCAGGCCGGGGTCCGCCGCCGGGCTCGGCCCGGGTCGCCGAACACCCGTTTGGCCAGCTCCGGGAAGTCCACCAGGTCCCGATACTGGAGCGCCTGGCTCGTGCCTCCGAACCCGGCCAAGCGGTCCTTGACGTAGGTGGCATAGCTCGGCTTGCTGAGCTCGCCGTCGTTGACGATGTCCAGGCCGGCCTCGCCCTGGCGGCGGACGACCTCGGCGACGGCCGAGCGGATGCGGATCGCCAGCGCCGCGCGGTCGACCGGCACGCCCTCCTCTTTGGCGAACATCATCCGGACCAGGTCGTCGGGACGCGGCAGGCTGCCGGTGTGGGTGGTGAGGAAGCGGGCGGTGCTGCGTCTCATCCCTCAAGCTCGAAGAACGTGAAGGGCGAAATCCAGGTGGCGACGGATCAGGTGAAAATCCGCCCCGTTATAGGTGAACAAGGTGGCGCCGATGCGGCGGGCGCAGAGAGCGATCAGGATGTCGTTGAGTAGGGCGGGCAGCTTTGACCGCCAGCCCTTCTCGCGACTCTCGATGGCGGAGAGAACGTCAGCCGCACCAACCCAGTCGTCGAAGGCCGGAGCCACGAGCCGTCCCGTCCATTCCATCGGGCGTAAGAACTCCCGCAGGCGGGTGCGGGTCCTGAGCCCCTCGGCATTGACGGCCAGTTCATAGGCTACGACAGCCGAGAGAAAGGTCGCGGGAAGGACCGGAAAAAATGTGTCTCGAAACTGAGCCCGCTTCGAGTCGGACCGCAACGCCTCGAGGTAGACGTTGGTGTCCAGGAGATACTTCACTGGTAGATCGCCCGAAACCGGCCCTCTCGGAGCAGCGTCTCCAGCCGATCCTCGATCTCCCGATCGTCGATCGCCTTACGAAGTGCCTTCTGAATCGCCTCGGTGTCCGTCTTGGCGTTGAACAACCGCCGGACCTTCTCGATCATCTCGCCGTCCAGGTTATACGTCTTCTTCTTGACCGTTCCCTTCACCGCGGAACCTCCTGATACGTACAATACTGACATTGTATCAGGATTGTCCATCCAATGGCCTGCCGGAGGCGTAGGGGATGGGGCCGGCATACTCGGCCCGGAGGGGGGCCCATCGGACCGCCCACAGGCGGGCCAGCGTCCCCGCGAGCTGGCGGAGGTGGAGGCGGTCGTGGGTCACCCACGCCGCCAGGAGGTCGAGGCCCGACAGGCGCCCCAGCGCCCGGTGCTCGATGGCGCCCCGCAGCTGGTCGGGGGCGACCCCCGCCAGCAGCTCGAGGCTCGCCGCGCGCCGCCCGCGCAGCGCCGCCAGCGCATCCGCCGGGACCGCCTCGCGATAGCGGCGCTCCTCGGCCCAGCGCTCGGGATCGATCGGCGCGAACGCGCGCCCGCCCGCGAGGACGACGCGCAGCCGGGCGCCGAAGTCCTCCGTCTCCTCGTCTCTCAGGTGGCAGACGATCTCGATCGGCGCCCACTCGGTGGGGGCCGGACGGGCGCGCCAGGTGGCCTCGTCGAGGTCGGCCACGAGGTGATCGAGCAGTCCCGGCAGACGCGCGAGGGCTCGCCGCGCCTCCACCAGCAGGGTCGCGGCATCGGGCACGGGGTCAGGCATCGACGGCGACCCGCGGCCGTGGGATGCGGCCGGCCACCGCGCGGACCTTCCGAGGCGCCGCCAGCCACATCGCCGCGACGGACACCAGGCTGCACCCGATCGCGAGCCAGAAGGCCGGGGCATAGCTCCCGGTCAGATCGTGCACCAGGCCGGTCACCCAGGGGCCGAGCCCGGCCCCGGCGCCGGCCGCGAGGTTGAGGGTCCCGAAGATGGTGCCGAAGTGCCGGCCCTGGAAGAGCTCGGCCGGGATGGGCCCGAAGACCGAGGCCAGGCCATAGCCGAGCATCCCCTGGGAGGCGACCATGACGTAGACGAGCGGCCGGGTCGGGTGCTCCGCCATCACCAGGAGGACCGCGTAGCAGATGACGTACCCGAGCCCGGAGAGCGTCCAGGCCCACTCGCGGCCGATGCGGTCGGACAGGTGCCCGAGCGCGATCTGGCCCACGATCCCGGTCAGCCCCACCAGCCCCAGCGCGTACGCGGCCAGTGCGGGCGAAAAGCCGATCTCGGTGAGGTACTTGGTCTGGTGCACCTGGACCGCGTACCAGGCGAAGAGCCCGCAGAGATAGGCGAGCGCCACCCACCAGAAGCGCGCCGTCCGGACGGCTCGGCCGAGCGTCCAGTCGGTGGACGCCCACGCCCGATCGACGACGTTGTCGGCGGCGCGGCGGCCGGCGCCGTCCCCCGGCAGGACGGCGTCGCCGTCGGGGCCGAGTCCCAGCTCCTCCGGCCGCTGGCGCGGGATCAGCACGTTGAGCGGCAGGATCACGACCAGGAGGAGCAGGGCCAGCGTCCAGCAGGCGGTGCGCCAGCCCGCGCGGCCGATGATCTCCTGGGCCCAGGGCAGGAGCGTGATCGACCCGACCCCGACACCCGAGAAGGCGATCCCGATGGCGAGCCCTCGCCGCCGCACGAACCAGTTAGGCAGGAACAGGGAGTGCCCGATGTAGCTCACGGCCATGCTCCCGCCGGTCACCAGCACGCCGAGCGTCGCGTAGAGATGCCACGGCTCGCGGACGCGCGTCGCCAGCGCCAGGCCCGCACTGATCAGCAGGATGCCGGCCGGGAAGACGACGCGCGGCCCCACGCGGTCCATCAGGATCCCGATGAAGGGCGCATAGAGCGTGCCGCCCAGGAAGCCCACCGCGAAGGCCGCCGCCGTCACCCCGCGCGCCCAGCCGAACTCGTCGAGGATCGGGGGGAAGAGGAGGGAGAATGCGGTGCGGGCGTTGACGACGAGGCCCATGGTGACGAACGCCGTCGCCACGATCACCCAGCCGTAGAAGACGGGAAACGGCCGGCGCAGACCGCGCGCGACCGAGCGGTCGCTTCGAGCGGACATGGCCCGCTCACCTTGCCACACGATTGCCTCCGGCGACAACTGCCTCTACGATGGGCGGGTGCCCGCCCTCCTCGCCGTCGGCCTTCTGCTCCTCGCGGCGACGCCGGCGCCGGCGCAGACCTTCACGTTCGCGTGGCCGACCGAGCCCGTCCAGCTCGATCCGGCGGTGGTGAGCGACGGCCCGTCGCTCGGCCTCACCTACCAGGTCTTCGAGGGCCTGGTGCGGCTCCGAGGGTCGACGACCGAGATCGAGCCCGCCCTGGCCGAGCGGTGGGAGACGTCGGCCGACGGGATGGTCTGGACGTTCCACCTCCGGCCGAACGTCCGGTTCCACGACGGCGATCCGCTCGATGCGGCGGCAGTGGTCTGGAACGTCGAGCGGTGGTGGAAGTCGAGCCATCCCCAGCACGCGATCCAGCTCCAGGCGGGCCAGACCTTCGAGTACTGGGATAGCCTCTTCGGCGGCCCCGACGAGCGGGCGGTCGTCTCTCGGGTCGAAGCCGCCGGCCCGCGCGCCGTCCGGATCACCCTGCGCCGCCCGCACGCCCCGCTCCTGGCGAGCCTGGCCGTGCCCGGCCTCGGCATCGCGAGCCCACGGGCCGCGACGCGGTGGGGCGCCGAGTTCGGGAAGCACCCGGTGGGCACGGGCGCCTTCCGCTTCGGGGCGTGGCGGCCGGGCGAGGAGGTGGTGCTGGAGGCAAACCCCGACTACTGGGGCGCCAGGCCGAAAGTGGCGCGGGTCGTGGGCCGCGCCATCAAGGACAACGCCAAGCGGCTGGCCGCGCTCCGGGCGGGCGACATCCAGGGCATGGAGGGGCTCAACCCGGACGACCTCGAGGGCGTCCGGCGCGAGCCGACGCTGTCCCTGCTCCTCCGGCCGCCCAGCACGACGGGCTTTGTCGCCTTCAACTTCAAAGTCCGCGAGTTCCAGGACCGGCGCGTGCGGCGAGCCTTCGCCCACGCCCTCGACAAGCCGGCGATCGTGAACGCGCTGTACGGGGGGATGGGCCTGGTCGCCCGCCAGCTCCAGCCGCCGGCGCTCTGGGGCCATGCCCCCGACATCCCGGACGACGCCCGCGACCCGGCCACCGCGCGTGACCTCCTCCGTCAGGCGGGGTTCCCGAACGGACTCGACACGCTCACGTGGGACGATGGGAGGAAGGAGCCGCTGGTCCTGTGGTACCTCCCGGTCTCGCGACCGTACTTTCCCGTCCCCCGGGACATCGCCCAGGCGATGGCCGCCGACTGGGCCAAGGCGGGCATCCGCGTCCGGCTCCAGACCGTCGACTGGGCCGTGTATCTCGAGCGGGTCCAGCACGGGCGGCTCCCGCTCTTCATGCTGGGGTGGATCGCCGACCACGGCGACCCCGACGGCTGCCTCTGCTACGTCTTCTGCGAGCCCGGGGCCCCCAACCAGGGCTTCTACGCCAACCGGGCGGTCACCGAGCTGCTCGTGCGCGCCCGGACGCTGAGCAGCCAGGCCCAGCGCGCGCCGCTCTACCGGCGGGCCGCCGAGCTCCTCCATGAGGACGCCGCCCGGCTGTTCCTCGCGCACAGCCAGTCCCCGATCGTCCTGTCCCGGCGCGTCACCGGCTACGTGCCGAACCCGACCGGCGCCGAAGCCTTCAGCACGGTGGAGCTGCGCTAGATCATTTCGGGCGGGTCTCGGAAGGGCAATAATATACTTGACACAGTAGGCCCTAGGCGGTACCCTCTAGGCATGGAGGGTGCCATGAACAGCCCGAAGACCCTGATCGACGCCATCCGGTACTACGCCGACCCTGACCACTGCCAGGCGGTCATGGTCGAGGTGCGCTGGCCGAACGGCGTGGCCTGTCCGACATGCGGGCGGCTCGACGTGCGCTACGTCGCGACCCGGCGACTCTGGGAGTGCCGCGAGAAGCACCCGCGCCGGCAATTCTCCGTGAAGGTCGGCACGATCTTCGAGGATTCCCCGCTCGGCCTGGACAAGTGGCTGACGGCGGTCTGGATGATCGCCAACTGCAAGAATGGCGTCAGCTCGTACGAGATTGCGCGGGCGCTCGGGATCACGCAGAAAAGCGCTTGGTTCATGGGCCACCGCATCCGGGCCGCGATGAAGACCGGCAGCTTCCGAAAAATGCGCGGCGAGGTGGAAGTCGACGAAACCTTCATCGGCGGGAAGGCGCGCTTCATGCACCGAGAGAAGCGCGAGCGGACGATCAAAGGCACGGGCAGCACGGGCAAGACGGCGGTCATGGGCCTGCTGGAGCGGCACGGCCCGGACGGGCACAGCCGCGTGACCACCAAGGTGATCCCAAACATTCGGAAGCAGACCCTCGCGCCTGAGGTTCGCGCGCGGGTCGAGCCCGGCTCCGACGTGTTCACCGATGCGCTCTCGTCCTACGATGCGCTGGACGGGGACTACGCCCACCAAGTCATCGACCATGCCGAAGAATACGCGCGGGGTCGCGTTCACACCAACGGGCTCGAAAACTTCTGGAGCCTGCTGAAGCGCGCCATCAAGGGTACCTATGTCAGCGTGGAACCGTGGCACCTGTTCCGCTATCTCGACGAGCAATCTTTCCGATACAACGGGCGTGGCGGCCACGACGGCAACCGGTTTATGACGGTGCTCCGGTCGGTGGTCGGTCGGCGCCTTACCTTCAAGCGGCTGACGGGCAAGGTGCTCGCGCCCGCCATGGGATAGGGGATTCATGATGGGCAAGAAACGGGGACTCCCGCCACCGAAGCCCTCGGAGCAATTCGAGCGATTCAAAGACTTACTCCGGCGGCTCGTCGCGGTGCCGCGACAGGACGTTGGGAAGCAAATGGCTGAGTATAAACGAAGGCGGCGCGAGCTAAATAAGTGACACATCATGCGCGCGTGACAAATTCACGGTACGAAGTGATCGCGGAAGTAACACTTTCGAGAGAGACCTTGAGACATCTACATGCCCGATTCAAATCAGAAGATAGATTCTGGGAGGCAAGGTCATCCACCGTGGCACGAAAGGCGAGTGTGCTTTGCAGGGCGCCGTTGGCTGCTTCGCCTAGGGTCCGACGAAAAGCCCGCTGCGTCTCTGCGGCAGCCCGATTGTCACCACCACGCTGCGACGCCCTACCCATCAGCTCGGTATAGCAGACGACAAGCACCTGTGCATACTTGTCTAGATGCAATTCATCAAGAAGGGCGGCATAGGACTCGATATCATCGGCAGCCTTCACAAGTACGCCATGGGCAGAATTAATGCGGCCCCAATTTTTAAACATGCTGAACAATCTGGTTCTTCTAGAAATCCTCGCCGTGAATCTGCGTTGCTCGCGAACCATGCGGTTAATGTTTTGGAGAAAGGCTGCGCCCACCGCCTGACCATCTCGAATCAAGTCCCACATCCCGCGCGATCCGGCATCATACCCATCAAGAAACGTTGCTTCGCGACTCTTCTGCATAGATCGTTGGAGCAATAGCCGACGTTGCCGCAAAATCACATATCTAGACAACAACAGGATAAGCAAGACGGCAGTGAGTGCCCCCTCTCCCCTCTGTATCCATTCAGGCAGACCACGCGCTGCAGCCCAGATGGTCGCCATGAGGGCTAAGGCCCCCACAGCCAGGGTTGGCCCGACGCTCTGGAGAAGCCACCCGACGATCGCGTCCAAGGCTTGCCGCGGAAGGTTGCGCCAGTTAACCATGCCGGTAGTATATCGCGTCTACTGAGCCAAGTATATTGTTGCCCTCGGAAGACCCCCCC
>DASYQW010000392.1 GCA_036005065.1 Candidatus Methylomirabilota bacterium
CGTTGACGGACCGCACCGTGCCCCGGTGCGGTTTTTTTGTCGATGCGCATCGTCGTCAACGGGGAGCCGAGGGACGTCCGCGAGGGACTGACGCTCGACGGCCTGCTCCAGGAGCTGGGCGTGCGCCGGGACTACACGGCCGTCGCGCTCAACCGGGAGGTGGCCCGCCGAGCGAGCTACGCCTCGACAGTGCTCCGGGAAGGAGACCGGGTCGAGGTCGTCCATCCGATGGCCGGCGGCGCCTGAGGGGCGACAGCAAGACAGGAGGTCAGAGCCATGTGGGACGAGCCGTTGGTGCTGGGGGGCCGCTCGTTCCGGTCTCGACTCATCGTCGGCACCGGGAAGTACCCCTCCTTCGATCTCATGCGCCGGTGTCACGAGGTCTCCGGCACCGAGATGGTGACGGTGGCGGTGCGTCGGATCGATCTGTCGAAGCAGGGTGAGTCCCTCCTCGACTTCATCGACACGAGCCGGATCACGCTCCTGCCGAATACCGCGGGCTGCTACACGGCCGACGAGGCGGTACGGACCGCGTACCTGGCGCGGGAAGCCGGCCTCGGGGAGTTCATCAAGCTGGAGGTCATCGGGGACGAGAAGACGCTCTTTCCGGATGTCCAGGGGCTCCTGGAGGCCACCAAGACGCTCGCCCGAGAGGGCTTCGTGGTGCTCCCGTACACGAACGACGATCCGGTGGTGGCCAAGCGTCTGGAAGAGTCGGGGGCGGCGGCCGTCATGCCGCTCGGGGCGCCGATCGGCTCGGGGATGGGCATCCGGAATCCGTACAACATCCGGATCATCCTGGAGGCGGCGGCAGTGCCCGTCATCGTCGATGCCGGCGTCGGGACCGCCTCCGACGCAGCGGTCGCCATGGAGCTCGGCTGCCATGGCGTCCTCATGAACACGGCGATCGCCCAGGCCAGGGACCCGGAAGCGATGGCCGAAGCGATGAAGCTCGCGGTGGAGGCCGGGAGGCTCGCCTCCAAGGCCGGGCGGATCCCCCGCAAGCTCTACGCCACGGCCTCGAGCCCCCTGGAGGGCATCCCCGACTGGGCGCCCGCCCCGTGAGGGCGGGATGCCCGGGCTGGACTTCCGCCTCTACCTGGTCACCGACCGGCACGCGACCCGAGGACGACCTCTTCCGGGCCTGATCGAGACGTGCCTCGACGCGGGGCTGCGCGCGGTCCAGCTTCGTGAGAAGGATCTCGTCGGCGGCGCGCTCCTCGCGCTGGCCCGCGAGCTCCGCCGGCTCACCGCGCGGCACGAGGCCCGCCTCCTGGTCAACGACCGCGTCGATGTCGCGCTGGCGGTGGAGGCCGACGGAGTTCACCTTCCGGGCGGTGGCCTCCCGCCCGATGTGGCCCGCCGCCTCCTCGGGACGGGGCGGCTCCTCGGCGTCTCCACCCATTCGCCCGCGGAGGCGGCGGCCGCCGGGTCCGGGGGGGCCGACTTCGCCGTGTTCGGGCCGGTCTATGACACCCCCTCCAAGCGACCGTACGGCGCCCCGCTGGGGCTGGATGCCCTCGCCGACGCCTGCCGGCGCGCCCGGGTGCCGGTCCTGGCCATCGGCGGGGTGACCGCCGCCTGCGTCCCCGAGGTGCGCGCGGCGGGCGCGGCCGGTGTCGCGGTGATCCGCGCGCTGCTCGAGGCCGAGGACCCGGCGCGCGCGACCAAGGAGCTTCTCGAGGCCTGCACGCGGGCGTGGCGGTGACCGATCTGATAGGATTGGCGCCGTGTACGGGACGCCCCTCGCCCCGTTTCCCCAGCGGATCGTCTGCCTGAGCGCCGAGACGGCCGAGATCGCCTTCGCCCTCGGCGCCGGCGATCGGGTGGTCGGCGTGACGGGGACGGCGACCCGTCCGCCCGAGGCCCGCGAGCGCCCGAGGGTCGGCGGCTTCACCACGTTCCGTCTCGACAAGATCCTCGCGCTCCAGCCCGATCTGGTCCTCGCCTTCTCCGATCTCCAGGCGGACGTCGTCCGCGATCTGGTGCGGGCCGGGGTCGCCGTCCTGGCTCTCAACCAGCGCAGCCTGGCCGGAGTCTTCCAGGCGATCCTCGTCATCGGCGGGGCCCTCGGGCGGGAGGCTCCGGCGCGGGACCTGGTGGCCGACATGCAGGAGGAGATCCGGCAGATCCGCGAGTTCTCGAGCGTGTGGCCCGATCGGCCCCGCGTCTACTTCGAGGAGTGGGACGACCCACCGATCGCGGGCATCCGGTGGGTTTCCGAGCTGATCGAGATCGCCGGCGGCGAGGACATCTTCCCCGAGCTTCGGGGGCGACATGATGCCTCGGGCCGCCGGGTCGATCCTGCCGAGGTGATCCGCCGCGCGCCCCAGGTCATCGTCGCCTCCTGGTGCGGGAAGCGGGTCGACCTCGACACGATCCGGCGCCGCCCGGGCTGGGAGGCCCTGCCGGCTGTCCGCGAGGGGCGGCTGTACGCCGTCCCCTCGGACGACCTCCTCGCTCCAGGTCCTTCCCTCCTCCGGGGCCTCAGGACGCTCCACGAGATCATCCAGGCCCACGTGGCCGGCGAGCCGTTCACCGAGACGGCCGCCGACCAGCCCTAAAGAACACCCGCAGTAGTCGCATTATAAGTCAGTATATCTGCAGGCCTAATCAGGCCACGTGTCCGGGTCGCGGCGCTGTGGTACCATGAGGGGGGTCTGGCCCCCTGACACTTCTGAACCCGGGAGATCCCCCATGGCAGCGACGCGAGAGCTTGCCCAGCCGGAGCGCTTCTTCGCCGACCGGTATGGCCTGACCCAGAGCCGGCTCGAGGGGCTTCTCGGGGTGGCTGCCGGGCGGGTGGATTACGCCGATATCTTCATCGAGCACCAGATCAGCGAGGACTTCCTTCTCGAGGATGGGGTCGTCAAGAAGGCCTCCCGGACGCTGAGCCAGGGCGCCGGCGTTCGGGCTCAGGCCGGGGTGCGGACCGGGTACGCCTACACCGACGATCTGGCCCTCGAGCACCTCGAGCTGGCGGCCCGCCAGGCGCAGGCCATCGCCGAGCACCCGAGCGGGTCGGCCGTCGTCGCGGTTCCCGGGCGCGGGCGCCCCCACGACCTCTACCGCCTGACCGAGCCCCCGGTGGACGCCGCGCTCGCGCGGAAGGTGGATCTGCTCCGGCGGATCGACACCCTGGCCCGGGGATCCGACCCGCGGGTGCGCCAGGTCATCGCAACCCTCTGGAGTGAAGAGCAGGTGACCCTCATCGCGACGTCCGAGGGGTGGCAGGTGGGGGACGTCCGCCCGCTGACCCGCCTCAACGTCACGGTGGTCGTGGACGAGAGTGGACGCCGGGAGATCGGCGGCTACGGGGGCGGGGGCCGGGTCGGCTTCGACTTTTTTCTGGACGCCGAGCGCTGGGCCCGCTTCACCCGCGAGGCGGTCCGCCAGGCCATCCTGAAGCTCGCCGCCGTCAATGCCCCGGCCGGGACCATGACGGTGGTCCTCGGCCCCGGCTGGCCCGGCATCCTGCTCCACGAGGCGGTGGGCCACGGGCTGGAAGGTGACTTCAACCGCAAGGAGGTCTCCGCCTTCACCGGAAGGCTCGGCCAGAGGGTGGCTTCGGAGCTGGTGACGGTGGTCGACGACGGAACGATCCCCAACCGCCGCGGGTCGCTCAACGTGGATGACGAGGGGACGCCCACGGGTCGCACCGTGCTGATCGAGAGGGGCATCCTCCGGGGATACATGCAGGATCGCCTGAACGCGCGCCTCCTGGGCATGCCGCTCACCGGAAACGGCCGGCGCGAGTCGTTCCAGCACCCGCCGATGCCGCGGATGACCAACACCTTCATGCTCGCCGGCGAGGACGACCCCGAGGAGATCATCCGGTCGGTGTCCCGCGGGCTCTATGCCGTGGCCTTCGGAGGGGGTCAGGTCGACATCACCAATGGGAAATTCGTCTTCTCGGCGAGCGAAGCCTATCTGGTCGAGGACGGCCGGGTCACGGCGCCGGTCAAGGGGGCGACCCTGATCGGGTCCGGCCCCGACGTCCTCACGCGGGTGAGCCGGGTCGGCCACGACCTCGCCTTCGACGAGGGGATCGGGACCTGCGGCAAGGACGGGCAGTCGGTGCCGGTCGGCGTGGGGCTGCCGACCATCCGGATCGACGGGATCACGGTCGGCGGCACCGAGGTGTAGCGCGGTGGTCGATCGGCTCGAAGATCTCTTGCGTCGGGCCCGGGCTCAGGGGGCGGTCGAGGCCGACGCCTTCATGGTCGAGGAGGAGATCCAGACCGTCCAGGTCCGGATGGGCCAGATCGAGTCGCTGAAGCACGCCCGCGAGAACCGGTGCTCGCTCCGGATCTTCACGGCGACCGGCTCGGCCTCGGCGACTTCCTCCGACCTCTCGCCGCCGGCGCTCGGACGGCTGATCGACGAGACCGTGGCCCTCGCTCGCGTGACCCAGCGTGACGAGTACTCCGGGCTCCCCGCGCCGGAGACCCTCGCCCGAGAGGTGCCGGAGCTCGACCTGTGGGACCGCGAGGGGCACCGGCTGACCGTGGAGGCCAAGGTCGAGCAGGCGCGGCGGGCCGAGGCGGCGGCGCTCGAGGCGGACCCGCGTATCCGTAACTCGGAAGGCGCCGAGTTCTACGATCGGCAGGCCCGGGTGGCCTATGCCGTGAGCGGGGGGTTCGCCGGCCAGTTCCGCGTCTCCTCGTTCGCGCTCTCGGTGACGCCGGTCGCCGCGGACAACGGTCACATGGAGCGCGACTACTGGTACAGCGCCGCCCGGAAGCTCGGCGAGCTGGAGAGCCCGGAGGCGGTCGGGCGCGAGGCGGCGCGCCGGGCGTGCCGCCGCCTCGGGGCGCGGAAGCAAGCGACGGCCGAGGTCCCGGTGATCTTCGATCCCGAGAGCGCCGCCAGCCTGGTGCGCGCGCTGGCGATGGCGGCCTCGGGGCCGAGCCTCTACCGCGGGACCTCGTTTCTGGTCGGCCGGCTCGGCGAGCCGCTGGCGCCGCCTTCGGTGACGATCGTCGACGACGCGCTCCGCCCTCACGGCCTCGGCTCCCGTCCCTTCGACGGCGAGGGGCTCCCGAGCCGGCGAACGGTCCTGCTGGACCGGGGCGTGTTACAGAGCTATCTCCTCGACACCTACAGCGCCCGCAAGCTCGGCCTCCGGGCGACCGGCCACGCCGCCCGCGAGGGTGGCGGCGGGGTCACGGTCGGCTACACGAACCTCTACCTGGAGCCCGGGCCGCACGCGCCGGAGGCGATCATTCGCTCGGTGGATCGGGGCCTCTACGTGACGGAGCTGATCGGGTTCGGGATCAACTTCGTCACGGGGGACTACTCCCGCGGCGCCGTCGGGTACTGGATCGAGCGGGGGGAGCTGGCTTATCCCGTCGAAGAGATCACGATCGCCGGGAACCTCCGGGAGATGTACCGGGGGATCGAGATGATCGGCCGCGACCTCGTGTTCCGCGACCAGACGGCGGCGCCCACCCTCAAGATCTCCCGGATGACCGTCGCCGGCCACTAGGTCACTTCGGGGGGGTCTCGGAAGACCCCCCCGATGCCCCCCGTCGTGGCGGCGGCAAAGCCGCCGCTCGGAGCACTCCTCGATGCACCACGCACTCGATGGTCGGCGACTGGTTACGCCGACACACTGCCAGCCAAGATCGGAGGGGGTGTCGGAACACCCCCTCCGAGGCCCGAGGGACTGTCAGTTGACGACCGGCGGCGCGGCCGTCCCCGGGCGGGCCGCCCGCCATCGAAACACCCGCACGATGCTCGAGTAGTCGTCGGTCCAGACGCCGGCCGGCGGCTCCAGCCGCGGCGGCTGCCAGCCGGGGTCCGTCGCCAGCGAGCCCAGGTCCCCGGCCTCGCGCGCCATCGCCCCCCACTTGGACGGGAGCTTCCCCCGGGCCCGCTCCGCCTCGGTATCGACGGCGTCGTCCTGGACCAGGCAGAGGAGCCCCGCGTCGCGCGCGAGGGCGCCCAGGACGGGCTCGAGGTCGAGATGGCGGTTGGAGATGTTGAACGCCAGGATTCCGTGAGGGGCCAGGCGCTCCAGGTAGAGCCGGAGGGCCTCCCGCGTGAGCAGGTGAACGGGCGGGGCGTCGGAGCTATAGGCGTCGAGGACGATCAGGCCGTAGCGCTCGCGGGCGGTCTCGAGCGCCAGACGGGCGTCACCCAGGACGACCTCGACCCGGGGCGGGCAGTCGTGGAGAAAGGTGAAGTGCCGGGGGTCACGCGCGATGCGCTCGACGGCCGGATCGATCTCGTAGAAGCGCCAGCGCTGGTCGCGCGCTCCATGACAGGCGATGGAGCCGGTGCCGAGCCCGACGACGGCCACGGACCGTGGGGCGTCTCCGGCGCGGAAGGCCGCGAAGACCTGCGCCACGGGACCGTCGGCGCTGTAGTAGGCGAGGGGCTCTTGCCGGCGGGCCGGGTCGAGGCTCTGCATCCCGTGGAGTGTGGTGCCGTGGAGGAGGAGCCGGTAGCGCCCGGCGGGGTCCAGCGTGACCCGGTGCACCCCGAAGAAGGTGCGCTCGGCATAGAGCAGGCGACCCTCTTCTCCCTGGTAGGTGGTGGCGGCCAGCAGGATGGCGCCGATCCCCAGGCCGAAGCGGAGCGGCCGGCGCGAGAACGTGAAGCAGAGCAGCACGAGCCCGCCGAAGACCAGGCCGATGTGGGCGCGAGTGGCCGGGGAGTCGCCAGCCTGGACCGCGCGGATCGAGGCGAGCGCCAACAGGCCGAGCGCCGCCGGCAGCGCGACGTCGAGGATGCGCGCGCGCCGCGATTCGGGGGCCGGATGCGGACGCGCGGCGAGGAGACAGGCGAGAACCAGCATGAGCGGGTACTCGGCGACGCTGGTGAACAGCACGGGGGCGATCAGCGCGGTGGCGACCCCGCCCAGCGCGCCTCCCACCGAGATCCAGAGGTAGAACTCCGTGAGATGCCGCGGCGGCGGACGGTCGGCGGCCAGGCGGCCGTGACAGACCATGCCCGCCACGAACAGCGTGAGGAGGTGAGGCGGGATGACCAGGGCGAGCGGTCCGGTGGCGCGGGAAACGAGGACCATCACCAGCGGCAGCATCGTGATCGGGAGGGCCTCGACCATGAGCCGGTGGGAGATCGGCGGCTTGCGGGCGAAGACCAGGATGAAAGTGAGGAGGTAGACGACGAGCGGGATCACCCACAGCAAGGGGATGGCGGCGATGTCGGCCGAGAGGTGCGTCGTCACGCTCAGCATGAGGCTCGACGGCACGAAGGCCAGGAGCACCCAGCGAAGGCGCTGGGCGATGCCGGGGGGGGGATCCGTCGAACCGGGAGGGCGCGCCTCGGGGAGTCGGGCGCTCGCGGGCTCCCGCCACACGGCGAGGGCGCAGCCCAGCGCGAGGAGCGCGAGCAGGGCATAGCCGAGGGTCCAGAGGCGGCTCTGATCGGGGAGACGCAGGTACGGCTCCACCACGAGCGGGTAGGCCAGGAGGGCCAGCAGGCTCCCGAGGTTGCTCGCCGCGTAGAGGAAGTAGGGATCGGCGGCGGCGCCGTGAGTGGTGCCGGTGAGCCACTTCTGAAGGAGCGGGCTCGAGCTGGAGACGACGAAGAACGGGAGCCCCACCGACACGACCAGCAGCGCGAGCAGCCAGGGGATCGGATTCTCACTGCGCGGCGGCGTCCAGCCGGCCGGGATGCCGAGCGGGAGGACCAGCAGCGGCAGGGCCACCACGGCGAGATGCAGCGCGGCCTGGCGGCGGATCCCGAGTGCCGCGGTCGCGACGTGAGCGTAGACATACCCGGCCAGCAGCGCCGTCTGGTAGAAGACGAGGGCCGTGTTCCAGACCGACGGCGAGCCTCCGAGGAGGGGCAGCACCATCCGGGCGAACATGGGCTGGACCAGGAACAAGAGGCTCGCGCCGAGAAAGATCGTGGTCGCGTAGAGGATCAGCACGGCATGGAGCGCTCGGTGTCAGGGTGCCTGACAGGGTAAGCTAGGATCGGAGCAAACGCCTAGGATTATGGCGAGCCCACACCTCCGGCCCGACCCTCTCGCCGTCCCCAAGGAGCTCCTGGGCCGGGGCTCGCCGATTTCGCTCACCGTCATGCCCGACCACGAGGCCGTCATCGCGGCCTTCGCCGAAGACCTCCTCGCCGAGTACCGGCGCGGGCGGCAGGCCGGCCGCCGGCCGGTCGTGTTCATCGTGCCGGTGGGTCCGGTCGGGCAGTTCGAGCGTCTGGCTGGGCGGTGCAACGCCGAGCGGATCAGCCTGCGGGACCTGGCACTCATCAACATGGACGAGTACCTGACCCCGGACGGCCGCGACTGGATCCCGACCTCCGACCCGCTGAGCTTCCGCCGGCACATGGACGCCCGCCTCTACGACCTCCTGGCCCCGGAGCTGGCGCCGCCGTCGGGCCAGCGGGTGTTCCCCGACCCGCGGGACCTCGACGCCGTAGCGCGGGCGATCGCGGGGTGGGGCGGCGTGGACGTCTGCTTCGGTGGGATCGGCATCACGGGCCACCTCGCCTTCAACGATCCGCCGGAGCCCGAAGAGACGACCTCCCTCGCGGAGTTTCGGGTGCTCGGAACGCGGGTCGTCCGCCTCAGCCGGGAGACGATCGTGGTCAACTCGATGACGGCCGCCCGGGGCAACCTCGATCGCATCCCGAGGCTCGCGGTGACCGTGGGGATGAAGGAGGTCCTGGAGAGCCGGAAAGTGCGCATCTACATGAACCGGGAATGGCAGGCGGCGATCGTGCGGAAGATCCTGCACGGGCCGGTGACCGAGGCGGTCCCGGCCTCCCTGCTCCAGGAGCACCCGGACGTGCGCTTCACCATCGCGGAGTACGTGGCCGAGCAGCCGGAGCCCGGGCTGCGCTGAGCGCCGGGACCCCTCCGGCTCGGCCCGTCCGGGTGAGTTGAGACTCTGGCTCGGCGGCGGTAAGCTCACCGTGACCTTGCTGAACGGGCACCGCAAACGACTGATCGAGCTTGCCGCCAGGTACCGCTTGCCCGCAGTCTACGAATTCAAGAACTACGTCGAGGACGGCGGGCTCATGTCCTACGGCCCGAGCATCAACGAGATGTTCGGGCGTATGGCGAGCTACGTCGATCGGA
>DASYQW010000393.1 GCA_036005065.1 Candidatus Methylomirabilota bacterium
ACTCTGGACCGCGCCCCGGCGGTAGGCCGAGGTGGTGCCCTGGAGACCGGAGATCCGGGGATTCTCGACTTCCTCGTAGATCAGGATCCGCAGGTCGCCCTCCTGCACTTCGCGAGTCGGCGGACCCCAATCCTTTTCGAGCGTGGCGGCCGGACGGCCGACCCATGTCTTGAGCCGCTCGGGAGGGATGCCGCTCACGCAGCCGGCGGCGAGGAGCAGGGCGACGAGCGATCCGGCGAGGCGAATCATGCGCATGACGCCCTCTGTGCCCGCTGCGGGGAAGCCTTCCGGCCAGGCGGCGCGGATCAGTCCGTGGTCGAAGAGGACGAGCTGCCTGGACTCGGGGTCGGTTTCGCCGTCGAGTCCGGGGCTGGCTTCGCCGTCGAGTCCGGGGCGCCCTCCGCGCTCTTCGCGCTCCCGGCCGTCTCGGCCGGCGCGGTCTTCTTCTCGGCCTCCATGGCCTTCTTCCGCGACTCGGACGGGTAGTCCGTGGCATGCCAGCCGCCCCCCTTCAGGATGAACGGGGCGGCGGCCAGCAGGCGGTGGACGGGGCCGTTGCAGAACTGGCAGTGCGTCAACGGGGACGCGGAGATGCGCTGCCACACCTCGTAGACCCGCCCGCACGCCTCGCACTCGTACTCGTAGGTCGGCACCTTGCCTCCCCCAAGAAAAAGGGAGCGGCGGCGCTCCCGTGGGGCCCCTGAGGGACCTATTCGTGTATAGCACCGCGTGGGGGCCGGTGTCAAGGCGCCGACTCCGTCATGCCCGATCGGCAATTGCCAATTGCGACTCCCCGGGGGGCCTGTTAGCATTTGCTGATCGCGAGCGAGGCTTGCCGAACGGAGGAGGCGTGATCCGGGCCTTCCAGGGGAAGCTCCCCAGGATCCACGAGACCGCGTTCATCGCCGAGACGGCGGACGTCATCGGCGACGTGGAGATCGGGGAGCAGTCGAGCGTCTGGTTCCAGACCGTCGTCCGAGGGGACGTGAACTGGATCCGGATCGGCCACCACACCAACATCCAGGACGGCACCGTGATCCACGTCGACCGGGGCGGGCCCCCCGTGGAGATCGGCGATTACGTGACCTTGGGGCATGCCGTGCGCCTCCACGGAGCACGGATCGCCCCGCACTGCCTGATCGCCATCGGGGCGATCGTGCTCAACGGCGTGGTCATCGAGGAGGAGTCCATCGTGGCCGCCGGCGCCCTGGTGGCGCCGGGGACCCACGTCCCGCGCCGGACCCTGATGATGGGGAGCCCGGCGCGGCCCAAGCGGACGCTGACCGAGGCCGACCTCGAGCTGATCCATCGGCCGACCAACAACTACGTGCGGCTGAAAGACCAGTACCGCGAGGGGATGTAGCGATGTCACCATCGCTTCGTCTTCCGGGGGGAGGCGGGCCCGAGCCGTTCGCCGCATGGCGAACGGTCGGGCTTTGCCCAAAGGGCCCCCGGAGGGGGGCGGAGCCCCCCTCTGGAGAAACTACGTGCGGCTGAAAGACCAGTACCGCGAGGGGAAATAGGCGTGGCGCGCCAGCCCAAGCTCAGCACGGAACCACCTCGCGGAATGCGGGACATCCTCCCCGAGGAGGCCGAGCTGCGCGACGCGACGGCCCAGACCATCCTCGCCGTATACCGCCAGTACGGGTTCAGGCGCGTCGAGACCCCGGCGCTCGAGAGCATCCACCTGCTGACGCAGGGCGAGGGCGGCGAGAACGAGAAGCTGATCTTCAAGGTCCTCAAGCGGGGGGAAAAGCTCGATCTGGCCGGTGCCACCGGGGAAGCCGACCTGGTGGATCTCGGCCTGCGATTCGACCTGACGGTGCCGCTGGCCCGCTATTACGCCCACAACCACGCGAAGCTGCCGAAGCCCCTGAAGGCGGTGCAGATCGGTCCGGTCTGGCGCGCCGAGCGCCCCCAGAAGGGGCGGTTTCGCCAGTTCACCCAGTGCGACATCGACATCCTGGGCGTCACCTCCGCGGTCGCCGAGATCGAGCTGATCCTCGCCACCACCGAGGCGCTGAGCGCGCTCGGCTTCGAGGACCTGAGTGTCCGGATCAACGACCGGCGGATTCTCACCGCCATGGCGGAGTCGTGCGGCTTCGACCGGGGGCGCCACGACAGCCTCTTCATCACCCTCGACAAGTGGGACAAGCTCGAGCCGGCCGCGATCGCGGAGGAGTTGAGGCAGGCTGGTCATCCAGAGGCGGCGATCCACTGCGTGATCGAGCGGTTCACCACGCTCAAGGCGGGAGGCGAGCTTGAACCGCTGAAGGCCTATGTCTCCGACCCGGAGACCCAGAAAGCCGTCAGCGGCCTGCAGCAGATCGTCCAAGCCGCGCGGGCCCATACCCCGGTCAGCTTCGACGCGACGCTCGTGCGCGGGATGTCCTACTACACCGGACCGATCTTCGAGATCACCTCGGCCCGCTTCCCCTCCGCGATCGCGGGGGGCGGACGTTACGACAAATTGATCGGCAAGATCCTCGGCCAGGACGTGCCGGCCACCGGGTTCTCCATCGGTTTCGAGCGGGTCATCCTGATCCTGGCCGAGCGAGCGGCCGGGCGCGCCGGCCGCCGGCAGCGCGTCGCGCTGCTCTTCGACGAGGCGACGCCCGACCTGAAGCCGGTCCTGGAACGGGCGCGGCAGCTCAGGGAGCAGGAGAAGCTCGCGGTGTCCCTGGAGCTCCACGCCAGACGGCGGGGACCGCAGCTGGCGGCACTCGAGGCGCAGGGGTTCGACGGGTTCGTGGACGGGCCCGAGGGCCCGCTCCGATGGTTCGGAGAGACGTGATGACGGACACGATGGGTGACTGGCGCCGGACGCACTCCTGCGGAGCGCTCCGAGCGGCCGACGCCGGCCAGCCGGTGACCCTCATGGGCTGGGCGTTCCGCCGCCGGGACCACGGCGGGCTGATCTTCGTCGACCTGCGGGACCGGGAAGGGGTGACCCAGCTCGTCTTCGACCCGGCCACGGCCGCCGCGGCGCACGAGACGGCCGGCCGGATCCGGGCGGAGTTCGTCCTGGCCGTGCAGGGCCAGGCCGAGCGGCGGCCGGCGGGAACCGTGAACCCGCACCTGCCGACCGGCGAGGTCGAGATCCGCGTCCAGGCCTTCCGGATCCTCAACGAGTCGAAGCCCTTGCCGTTCCCGCTCGACGAGAGCCAGGAGACGGTCGAGCCGCTGCGCCTTCGCTACCGCTACCTCGACCTCCGGCGACCGGCCATGCTCCGGAATCTGATCCTCCGGGACCGCGTGTGCCAGGCCGTGCGCGACTATCTCCATCGCGAGGGCTTCGTCGAAGTCGAGACCCCCGCGCTCACCCGCTCGACGCCCGAGGGGGCGCGGGACTTCCTGGTCCCGAGCCGACTGTCACGAGGGAACTTCTACGCGCTCCCGCAGTCCCCCCAGCTCTTCAAGCAGATCCTGATGGTGGCGGGGCTCGAGCGGTACTTCCAGATCGTGCGGTGCTTCCGCGACGAGGATCTGCGCGCCGATCGGCAGCCCGAGTTCACGCAGATCGACGTCGAGACGTCCTTCCTGGACCGGGACGACTTCTTGCCGATCATGGAGGGCGTCGTCGGCGAGATCTTCCAGCGCGTCATGGGCGTGACCGTGCCCCGGCCGTTCCCGCGCCTGGCCTGGGACGAGGCGGTCGCCCGCTACGGCTCCGACAAGCCGGACCTCCGGTTCGGCCTCGAGCTCCAGGACTGCTCCGACCTGTTCCGGCAGGCCGGCTTCCAGGTGTTCGCCCAGGCCGTCGCCCGGGGCGGGGCCGTCAAGGCGCTCACGGTTCCCGGCGAGGGCTTTTCGCGGAAGGATCTGGACGACCTCGTCGAGCAGGCCAAGGGATTCGGGGCCGGGGGGCTCGTCTGGGTCAGGGTCGGCGAGGGAGCGCTCCAGTCGCCGGCGGCCCGTCACCTCGAGCCCGTGCGACCGGCTCTCCTCGAGCGGTGCGGAGCCGGGCCCGGGTCCCTCATCCTTCTCGTCGCCGACACGATGCCGCTGGCGGCGACCGTGCTGGGACGCCTGCGCGTCGCGCTGGCCCAGCGGCTCGGTCTCGTCCCGGCCGAGACCTTCCGGCTCCTGTGGGTCGTGGACTTCCCGCTCTTCGAGTGGAGTGAGGAGGAAAAGCGCTGGGACGCCATGCATCACCCCTTCACCGCCCCTCGAGATGAGGACGTCGCGACCGGCCTGGCCGACCCCGCCCGGGCGCGGGCCAAGGCCTACGATCTGGTCCTCAACGGCCAAGAGATCGGAGGCGGCTCGATCCGCATCCACTCGCGCGCGCTCCAGCAGCGGGTCTTCGAGCTCCTCGGCATCGGCGAGGCGGAGGCCCGGGCGAAGTTCGGGTTCCTCCTGGACGCCCTCGAGTACGGCGCGCCGCCCATGGGCGGGATCGCGTTCGGGCTCGACCGGATCGTCGCCATCCTGGCCGGAGTCGACTCCATCCGCGAGGTCATCGCCTTTCCCAAGACCCAGAAGGGGACCTGCTCGCTGACGGATGCGCCCGGGCCCGTGAGCCCGGTCCAGCTCGCCGAGCTGGGTCTGACCGTCGAGCCCGAGCCTCCCCAGGGCGAGCATTGACGACCCCGGGTCTGCTATACTGAGGGCGCATGGAGGAGTCCGAGACCGCGCGTGCCTGAGCTCACCACCCATCGCATCACCCTCCCGGCCGAATCCGACCTCCTTCCGCTCCTGGGTCCGAACGACGAGACGTTGCGCCTGCTCGAGAGCCATCTCGACCTGCGGATCGTCGCCCGCGGCGTCGAGATCATCTTGAAGGGCGAAGAGCGCCAGGTGGCGCGGGGGGCGCGGATCCTCGAGGAGCTCCAGGGCCGGGTGGCAGCCGGGCTCCCCGTTCAGGGGCCCGACGTCCGGGCGGCTCTCCGGGTGCTCGCCGAGGACGAGGGGGCCGATCTCCGGAACATGCTCCGCGACGCGATCCCGGTGCCGTCCCGGAAGAAGCAGATCACGACCAAGACGCCCACCCAGAAGCGCTACGTGGACGCCATCCGGGCCCGCGATGTCGTCGTCGCGATCGGCCCCGCCGGCACCGGCAAGTCCTATCTGGCCATGGCCATGGCCGTCTCCGCCATGACGCGGCGCGAGGTTTCCCGGATCATCCTCACCCGGCCGGCCGTCGAGGCCGGGGAGCGGCTCGGATTCCTGCCCGGTGACATGTACGAGAAGGTTCACCCCTACCTCCGGCCGCTCTACGATGCCCTCTACGACATGATGGAGCCGGACAAGGTGGCGACCCTGACCGAGCGGGGTGCGATCGAGATCGCCCCCCTGGCCTATATGCGCGGACGGACGCTGAACGATGCGTTCATCGTGCTCGACGAGGCGCAGAACACGACCTCCGAGCAGATGAAGATGTTCCTCACGCGCCTCGGCTTCAACTCGCGCATGGTCATCACGGGCGACATCACGCAGGTGGACCTACCCTCGACCCGGGCGTCGGGACTCATCGAGATCCAGGCGGTCCTGAAGGGCATCCCGGGCATCGCCTTCGTGTACTTCACCGAAAAGGACGTCGTCCGGCACGAGCTGGTGTCCGAGATCATCCGGGCCTACGACGAGTGGGGCCAGAAGCCCCGCGAGGGGCGTCCGTGATCGCGATCGCGAACCGCCAGCGGATCCCGGTCGACCTCCGGCACATCAGGCGCGTCACCCGCACCGCGCTCGACGCCCTCGGCGTCTGGGACCACGACCTCAGCCTGAGCCTGGTCGACGACCGTGAGATCCGGGCGCTGAACGCGCGGTACCGGGGGGTGCGGCGGCGGACGGACGTCCTCGCGTTCCCCCTCGGCGGGCCGGCGCCCGTCCTCGGCGAAGCCGTCATCTCGGTGGAGACGGCCCGGCGGCAGGCCCGAGCCCTGGGCCACTCCCTCCGAGAGGAGCTGGCGCTCCTCTGCTGTCACGCCTGCCTCCACCTCGTCGGATACGACGACCGGGACCCGCTGGAGGCCCGGCTCATGCATGCGCGCGAAATGGCCATGCTCGGTCGGCTCTATGAGCGTCCCGCTCCCACCCTCCACGTCGCCGTCTGAGAGAGCCGTGAGGGAATCGCGTCGTCGAGCGTCCGCGCAACCATCCTCTCCTCTTCCCCCGGCGGGCGGGGAGGGGTCGGGGGCGGGGGAGATCTCGAGCGTCCACCGATCGGGCTTCATCTCGATCGTCGGGCGGCCCAACGTCGGGAAGTCCACGCTCCTGAACCGCCTGCTCGGCCAGAAGCTGGCCATCGTCTCGCCCAAGCCGCAAACGACCCGGAACCGGATCACCGGGATCCGCACGCGTGGGGGCGCCCAGGTCGTCTACGTCGACACCCCGGGGCTCCACGCCCCGCGGGGCAAGCTCGGTCAGTTCATGGCGCGGACGGCCGTCCAGGCGCTCGAAGAGGTGGATGGCGTCGTGTTCGTCGGAGAGGCGACCGAGCGGCCGACCGCCCTCGACGAGGTCGCCCTGGCTCCGCTGGGAGAGGTGACGGCGCCGGTCCTGCTCGCGCTCAACAAGGTGGACTTGGTGCCCGACAAGCGCCGGCTCCTGCCGCTCCTCGAGGCCTACGCCGGCCGCTATCCGTTCAAGGAGCTGATCCCCATCTCGGCGACCGCCGGCACCGGGATCGATCGGCTGGAAGCGGCGATCAGCGCGGTCCTCCCAGCCGGCCCCGCCTATTACCCGCCCGACACGATCACCGACCAGCCGGAGACCTTCTTCGTGGCCGAGACGATCCGCGAGAAGCTCTTCCTCCTCACGCGCCAGGAGGTCCCGTACGCCGCCGCCGTGCGCGTCGAGGAGCTGGTGGAGCGCGCAGAGTCGGGCCGGCTGTATGTCCGTGCGGTGATCTTCGTCGAGCAGCCGTCACAGAAGAAGATCGTGATCGGCGAGGGCGGCGCCCTGCTCAAGCGGATCGGGCAGGCGGCCCGGCGGGAGCTGGAGGCCTTCTTCGGCGTGCCCGTGTATCTCGCCCTCTGGGTTCAGGTGCGTCGGCACTGGCGCCGCGACGACGCGGCCCTTCGCGAGTTCGGCTACCGGTTGACGTCCTGAGCCGACGGGGCGCCGGCCGCATGTCGAGTCTCCGTCTCGTCCCCCGGTAATCCCGTGCCACTCCTCCGGACCGACGGCATCGTCCTCCGCGCCCGCGACCTCGGCGAGCACGACCGCCTGGTCAGCCTCTATACGCGGGACCTGGGGAAGCTGACGGCCGTGGCCCGGGGGGCCCGCCGCGTCCGGTCGCGCTTCGGAGGCGCGCTCGAGCTCTTCACCTGGGGTGACGTGGTCGGCTTCGAGCGGGAGGGACGCGAGCTGGTGCGGCTGGATCACTTCGACATCCGCCGATCTTTCCGCCGCCTGCGCGAGGACCTCGAGCGGCTCGGGCAGGGCGCCCGCATGCTCGAGGCCGTGGGTCGGCTCGTCGAGGAGCGCGACGCCCACCCCGCCTGCTTCCTCCTGCTGCTGCGGGCGCTGCGAGCCCTCGAGACGAGCGCGCCGGCGCGGGTCCAGCTCGCCTTCATGCTGCGCTTCCTGGACCTCGCCGGATACCGGCCGCGGCTCGATCGGTGCGGCGGCTGCGGGCGCCCTCTCGGGACGGCCGCGGTCGCCTTCGATCCCGCGCAGGGCACCGTCACCTGCGGAAGCTGCCGGCCGCCCGGCGCGCCGGGCGTGGCCCCGCGCGTGCTGGGCGCGCTCCGGGGCCTCCAGGCGGCGGCCTGGGAGGCGCGGCTCCAGGCCCGGATTGCGCTCCCCGTCGAGCGCGAGGCCGCGAGTCTCCTGGACGACTACCTGGCCGCCCTGACCGGCACGGCCCTCCGGACCCCCCGCTTCCTCGCCCAGACCCTCCCGATCCTCGACTGAGCGGCTCGCCCCGATCTCGCGACTGCCGAGTGCCGCCCACGGGTAATCTGTCCCACGCGCGCAGTCGGGGGGAGGTCTGGGAGGAGGCCGTCGAGGCCCCCTCCCATGGACTCAGGGATGGATCGGGCAGAACCGCGTCGGCTCAGTGCCGGCCAGGAACGCCATGATGACCGGCCGAGGGCACGTCGGATTCGCGAGGAACCCCGTCACCATGTCGACCCTGGCCATCGTCACGTTCTCGGGGAGCGCGAAGTCCTCCGCCGGCCGATCCTTGAGGACTTCCCGCATCAGGGCGATCCAGATCGGCAGCGCCGCCCGGGCCCCCGTCTCGTCCCGGCCGAGAGTCCGGACCCGGTCGTGGCCCACCCAGACGCCGGCGGCGATCGAGGGCGTATAGCCCACGAACCACGCGTTCGAGAAGTCGTTGGTGGTCCCGGTCTTCCCGGCGATGGGCCGGCCGAGCGAGCGCGCCGCGACCCCGGTCCCGCGCTCGATGGCGCCTCGGAGCATTTGGGTGAGCACGTAGGCCACCGCGGGGTTGGCGGCGTCCTGCCCCTGAGGGATGTTCTCCTCGATCAGGCGTCCCTGGGCGTCCGTGATGTATCGGACCGCGATCGGCTCCATCCGGACGCCCTGGTTGGCGAGGGCCGCGTATGCCGCCGTGATCTCGAGGAGGGTGACGCCGGAGCTGCCGAGGCTGAGCGTGAGGTTGGCCTGCAGCGGACTCTGGATGCCGAGCCGGCGCGCCACCTCGATGATGCGTCCTACCCCGACCTGCTCGGCCAGCCGGACGGTCGGCACGTTCACCGACTCCTCGAGGGCCTGCTCGAGCGTGATCTGGCCCCGGAACTTGCCGTCGTAGTTCTCCGGGGCCCAGGTCCGTCCGCCCGAGGTGTAGCTCACCGGGCTGTCGTCGAGGAGGTCGGCCGGGGTCCGCCCGGCCTCGAGCGCGGCCAGATACACGAAGGGCTTGAAGGCGGATCCCGGCTGCCGGCGGGCGTGAATCGCCCGGTTGAACTCGCTGCGGGCGAAGTCCGAGCCGCCCACCAGCGCCTTGATGTATCCGGTCTGGGGCTCGATGACGAGCACGGCGCCCTCCGGCACGCTCGGCGCCCCCGCCCCGGCCCCGGCCACCTTCCCGACCTGTCGGGCGCCGATTCCCTGCAGCCCTTCGCGGAGCGCGTGCTCGGCGGAGCGCTGGATCACCGGGCTCAGCGTGGTGTATACGGAGAGGCCACCCTTGTAGAGGAGGTCGCTGCCGAGCTTGGCTTCGAGACCCTGCTCGAGGTACTCGAGGAAGTACTGGCCGCTCCGGCGGCGACGCTCCGGCGCGACCAGGCCGAGTGGCGACGTGTTGGCGCGCTTGGCGGTGGCGGCGTCGATGTAGCCCTGCTCGAGCATGCGCGCGATCACCAGCGCCCGCCGCTTCTGGGCCAGCTCGGGGCGCTCGAACGGGGAGTAGTTACCGGGCGCCCGCGGGAGCGCGGCGATGAGGGCCGCCTGAGGGAGCGTGAGCTCCTGCACGGACTTGCCGAAGTATGTTCGTGATGCCGCCTCCACACCGTAGGAGCCGTGGCCGAGATAGATCTGGTTCAGATAGATCTCGAGCAGGCGGTCCTTCGAGTACCGCTTCTCGAGCTCGACGGCGAGGAGGGCCTCCTTGACCTTGCGGGACAGGCTGCGGTCGGGGGTGAGGAAGAGGACCTTGGCGAGCTGCTGGGTGATCGTGCTGCCGCCCTCGACGATCCGGCCATGCCGGAAGTTCGAGTAGGCCGCTCGCACGATGCCGCGCACGTCCACGCCGAAGTGAGAGTAGAAGCGGGAATCCTCGACGGCGATGACGGCGTCCCGCAGGATCTTGGGAATCTCGCGGAGCGGAACGAAGATCCGGCGCTCCGCCTGGAACTCGGTGAGCAGCTCGTCGTCGTCCGCGTAAACCTTGGTGCCCAGGCTGGGGGAATACTCCTCGAGCGCTTTGACCGACGGCAGGTCGGCCGGCCAGAAGACGTAGGCCGCGACCGCGAGACCGGCCGAAGCCAGGACCAGCAGGACCACCAGGGCCGCCAGGAACCAGCGAACGACGCGCCAGGGCGGGACCAGCCGGCGGACGTTGAATCGCCAACGCCCGAAGACCCGGGAGACGCCGAAGCGTCGGCCCTTGCGCCGACGCCAGGGACCGGACGATGGTCGGAAGCGGGAATGCGGTGGCACGCGATACTGCTCTCCGGGGCTCCTCGCCGGCCTCATTATACTGCGGAGGGTGCGCCGGCCTCCCAAATCGGGCGTGGGCGATCGGCGCCGCCTTGCGACCGCCGCGCGCCTGTGATACAACCGGCTGCGCCATGCCGAGAGCGGGTTCCGGTCCCACCCTGTCCGGAGACGAGCAGCTCACGCTGCTCCGCCGCGGGACCGCGGCCATCGTGACCGAGGAGGAGCTCCGGACGAAGCTCGAGCGCTCCGTGCGGACGCGGACGCCGCTCGTCGTCAAGGTCGGCTTCGACCCGACCGCGCCCGACCTCCACCTGGGCCACACGGTCGTCATCCAGAAGATGCGCCAGCTCCAGGAGCTCGGTCACACGATCTACTTCGTGATCGGCGACTTCACCGGCATGATCGGCGATCCCACCGGGCTCTCCGAGACCCGGAAGCCGCTCACCCGGGGCGAGATCGAGGCGAATGCCCAGACGTACCGCGACCAGGTGTTCAAGATCCTCGATCCCGAGGTGACCCGGGTCGCCTTCAACTCCTCGTGGCTGGCGCCGCTCTCCGCCGAGGATGTCATCCGGATGGCGGCCCGGGTGACGGTGGCCCGGCTTCTCTCGCGGGAAGACTTCGCCCAGCGCTACGAGACCGAGCGCCCGATCCATCTCCACGAGTTCCTCTATCCGCTCTTTCAGGCCCAGGACTCGGTGGCGCTCCGGGTGGACATCGAGATGGGCGGCACCGACCAGACCTTCAACCTCCTGGTCGGCCGCGACCTCCAGCGGGCGAGCGGACAGGAGCCGCAGATCGCCATCACGATGCCGCTCCTGGTCGGCACCGACGGCGTCCAGAAGATGTCGAAGAGCCTGGGCAACTACGTGGGCATCACCGAGCCGCCGGCCTCGATGTTCGGCAAGCTCATGTCGGTCTCCGACGAGGTGATGCTGGCGTACTACCCCCTCGTCAGCGGGCTCGCGCCAGCCGACGTCGACCGGGTGGTGGCCGAGGTTCGTGACGGCGGCCTTCACCCGATGGAGGCCAAGAAGCGGCTGGCGCGGGCCGTGGTGGCCCAGTTTCACGGTGAGGCGGCCGCCCGCCAGGCCGAGGAGGCCTTCGCCCGCCAGTTCCAGGCTCGGGAACTACCCACCGACATCCCCCGCGTCCAGTACCGGGTCGAGGGAGGGACCGCGCGGGTCACCCACCTCGTCACGTCGGCCGGCATCGCTGGTTCCGTGAGCGAGGCCCGGCGGCTGATCGAGCAGGGGGGAATCCGAATCGACCATGAGCGGATCGAGGACCCCTTCCGCACCTTGACAGTTCGGCCCGGGCAGGAGATCCTGGTCCAGAAGGGGCGGCGGGACTTCCGGATCCTCGAGGTCGTGGCGCCCGCCCCCCCCGGGGGGTCCCCCGGTCGAGAAAGCACTTGACAGCGTGAGGGCCACCCGCTAGTATTACGTGTTGCCCGGACCTTCTCGGTTTCGGGCGTAGGGTTCGAAAGACCCGCCCGGCTGATTCCAAGATCAGCGGTCCGTTCTCGGAAAACTATCTGCTCTTTGAAAGCTGAATATGCTACTGGCTCACCGGTAAGGTGTGCATGCCCTTTCCCTGTCAAAGCCGAACGGCCACGACGTGGGAATCTGTTTCGAAGATCAAACTGGAGAGTTTGATCCTGGCTCAGAACGAACGCTGGCGGCGTGCCTAACACATGCAAGTCGAGCGAATCGCCTTGGGAAACTGAGGCGGTTAGCGGCGGACGGGTGAGTAACACGTGGGTAACCCACCTGGGTGACCGGGATAACGGCTCGAAAGGGCCGCTAATACCGGATACGCTCCCCGGGACACAAGTCCTGGGAAGGAAAGGCGGCGCAAGCTGTCACCCCCAGACGGGCCCGCGGCCCATTAGCTAGTTGGCGGGGTAACGGCCCACCAAGGCAATGATGGGTAGCCGGTCTGAGAGGATGGCCGGCCACACGGGGACTGAGACACGGCCCCGACTCCTACGGGAGGCAGCAGTGGGGAATCTTCCGCAATGGGCGAAAGCCTGACGGAGCAACGCCGCGTGGGGGACGAAGGCCTTCGGGTCGTAAACCCCTGTCATGGGGA
>DASYQW010000394.1 GCA_036005065.1 Candidatus Methylomirabilota bacterium
TGCCACAGCGACTATCACCTGATGTCCGGCGACTCGCCCCACCCGCTGCCCGTGGTCCTCGGTCACGAGGCGGCCGGGGTCGTGGAGAAGATCGGGGGGCTGGTCGAGTCCGTGCAGCCCGGCGACCACGTGTGCTCGAGCTACATCCCCTCGTGCGGCAAGTGCGGCTACTGCATCAACGGGACCCCGACGCTCTGCGCCCTGCGCGACAAGCCCCGCTCGCTCATGCACGACGGCACGTTCCGTTTCCGGAAGAACGGCCAGGGGCTCCACCAGTACCTGCAGGTCGGCGGGTACGCGACACGAGCGGTCCTGCCGGAGGCGAGCGTCATTCCCATCCGCAAGGACGCCCCGCTCGACGTGGTCTCGCTGGTGAGCTGCGGCGTCCTCGCCGGCGCCGGGCCGGTCATCAACAAGGCCAAGGTGCCCCCGGGGGCCAGCGTGGCCGTGTTCGGCTGCGGGGGCGTCGGCCTCAACACGATCCAGGCGGCACGCCTCGTGGGCGCGGCGCGGATCATCGCCGTGGACGTGATGAAGCAGAAGCTCGAGTGGGCCCTCGAGTTCGGGGCCACCCACGTGGTGGACGCCTCGAAAGGCGACCCGGTCGCCGAGGTGCAGCAGATCGCCGGGGGCGGCGGCGTCGACTATGCCTTCGAGGTGGTGGGCTACCAGCAAACCGTGGAGCAGGCCTTCAACTCCACGCACCGGGGCGGCACCACGGTGGTCGTCGGGGTCTGCCCGACCGGCACCCGCATCAGCATCGACCCCACGATGCTCCTCCAGCAGCGCGTGCTGACCGGCTCCTCCTTCGGCGCCGGCCACCAGCGCACCGATGTGCCCATGCTCATCGACCTGTTCATGGACGGCCGGTACAAGCTCCGCGAGCTGATCAGCCGGCGGGTGCCGCTTGGCGAGGTGAACCAGGCCTACGAGGCCTTGCTCCAGGGCGAGGTGAAGCGGAGCGTGGTCGTCTTCGACTAGCCGGCGGCGAGCCTACGCTCTCCGAGGATGCTCGGCAGCTTCCAGATCATGGCAGGCGACCGGCCCGCGCAAAGCCTGTCGTCACTTTCTCGGAGGAGGCGGGCACGGCGCGGAGGCGGCTCAGCGGGGCGTCTGGCTGGCCCCCTCGTCGAAGGCAAATCCGGCGGCCCGCACCTGACGCCGCATGTCCTCGATGGCCAAGGCCACCTGAGCGGGATCGCCGCGCACGCCGAGCTCCACGTGGCGGCGCGTCGCGTCGGGTCCCATGGACGGCAGGCTGAAGGCCCGGAGCTTGTCGAACGCCTTCTCGACCGACTCCATCGCAGGGATGAGCGTGGACTCCCCGGTTCCGTAGACGACGATCGAAGCTTCCGCCCAGCGATCGCGATCGAACAGGTGTCGGTACCGGGTATCCAGGACCCACTCGATCATGGGCCAGGCCATCTGAGGGAAGCCGGGCACGAAGTGGTGCTGCTGGATCATGAAGCCCGGAATGCGGTTGAAGGGATTGGGGATGATCTCGCAGCCCGCGGGAAACTCTCCCATCCGCCGGCGCTGGGGCGTCATCTCGCCGCCGAACCGCGCGCTGATCTCG
>DASYQW010000395.1 GCA_036005065.1 Candidatus Methylomirabilota bacterium
CATGATGGGTGTCGTCTACGAAGCCTTCGATCCCGCCCTCGGCCGAGCGGTCGCCCTCAAGCTGATCCACCTCGCGTTCCCCGTCACCCCCGAAGAAGCGGAGACGTTCGAGCAACGCTTCTTCACCGAGGCCCGCAGCGCCGGGCGCCTCTCCCACCCCGGGATCGTGGTCGTCCACGACGCGGGGAGAGACCCGGAGTCGGGAAGGCTCTTCATCGCGATGGAGTGGCTGCAGGGGCGTGCGCTCTCGCCGTCGAGCCCGGAGACGCTCCTCGACTGGCGGGAAGCCCTCCGCCTCGGCGCGCGCCTGGCCGACGCGCTGCACCACGCCCACTCCGCCGGCGTGATCCACCGCGACATCAAGCCGGCCAACATCATGGTCCTCGACTCCGGCGATCCGAAGATCATGGACTTCGGCATCGCCAAGGTCGAGACGGCACGGTTGAAGCTCACCGCTACGGGGCAGTCCTTCGGAACGCCCCTCTACATGTCGCCGGAACAGGCGCTCGGGCACGAGGTGGACGGCCGGACGGACCTGTTCTCCCTCGGGGCCATCCTGTACGGGCTCCTGACAGGACGGCTGGCCTTCGGCGCCGAGAGCATGATGGCCATCATCGGCAAGGTGCTCCACCAGGATCCGCCGCCGCCGTCGCAGGTCCGGTCGGATCTTCCGCCGGACGTCGACTATCTGATCGCCCGCGCGCTGGCGAAGGCGCTGCCCGACCGCTATCCGAGCGGAGGCACGATGGCCGAGGACATTGCCGACATCCTGGATGGCCGCCCCCCGCGACATCGCGCGGCATGGGGCGGGGCCCGGCCGCCGGAGGCGGCGCTGAGCGTACCGGCGGCGCCCGGGTCGCCCCGATCCGAGTCGAAGGCGGACGCCAGGAGGGTGTCTTCGGCTCCGACGCGTCCCGCGCGATCCGGGACGCCGCGCGATCGCGTAAGGGGGCCGGGTCGCCGGGTCTCCCGCACGGCCGTGGGTCTCGTCGTCGGTGCGGTCCTGCTCCTGGGCCTCATCGCCCCCGCGCTTTTCGTGGCCTGGCGACGCCCGTCGCCCGCGCTCACCCCTGCGCCCGTCGAGAAAGCCGCAGAGGCCGCGGAGGCCTTCCCGCCGCCGTCGCCGTCACCCTCTTCCGGCCTGACCGGCCTGCTCTCGGCTCTCCAGGGCGAGAAGCCGGCCCAGCTCGCCGTCGACTTCGAGCACGGGCTGCGCAGCGGCACGCTCAAGATCTGGGTGGACGGCGAGCTGATGAAGGAGGAGAAGGTGGGGGGACGGATCACCAAGAGGGTCATCGGCATCAAGCTGCGCAAGGGCACGTTCCACGACGTGATCGAGCTGAAGCCCGGACGCCACGAGATCCAGGTGCAGGTGAGCTGGGACGATGGGGAGCGGACCGAGCGCATCATCGGTACGTTCAATCCGGGAGCGACCCGCCGACTCGACGTGAACCTCGGCCGGCTCCTCAAGGACCTCACGCTTGAGTGGAAATAGGGCCGGCCGGAACGGTTCCCCCTCGCCGGGGATTGAGGTAGGCTAGAGCCGGGGTCGCCCGCACGTGGGCCCCGGCCCTGCGCAACGCGAGACGCCCAACCCCGCCAGGCCCGGAAGGGAGCAACGGTCAGGCGATCCTCGGGTGTGCCGCAGGACAGCCGGGGTTCACGT
>DASYQW010000396.1 GCA_036005065.1 Candidatus Methylomirabilota bacterium
GACGGGGTCGTGGTGACCGCCCGGTTGCTGGAAGAGCGGGCTCCCAAGACCTGTGAGCTGATGTGGCAGGCGCTGCCTTACGAGGACCGGGTGACCCACGCCAAGTGGTCGGGGGCCATGTTCCACACCAACACCCCGATCGACCTGCCGGCGGGAGACGGAGGCTATCCGTTCGGGATGGAGGCGCCCTGCGCGTTCCAGGCGCCAGGGGAGGTCGTGTACTTCCGGCCGGCGAAGGAGTTCGCGGTCGCCTACGGCGAGTCGCAGTTTTCGTGGCAGACGGGCCCGCTGTTCGTCACGCCGGTGGCGATGATCGAGGGCGACTTGGCGGAGTTCGCCAAGAAGGGGGACGAGCTGGTCTGGAAGGGCGCGAAGCGGTTCGTGATCCGCCGAAAGACCTGACACCCTCGGCCGAGGGATCCGGGGCCACCGGGGCAACCGACGTCTGACTTCACTCCGCCACTGAGAGAGGGGAGACCCGTGAGGACGTTTCAGGTCGAGTACGAGGGGCTGAACCTGAGGGCCGAGCTGCTGGACACCCAGGCTCCCAAGATCTGTCAGGCGATCTGGGACGCGCTGCCGCTCGAGGGGCAGGTCACGAATACCGTGTGGAGCGGCGACATGCTGCGCCTCTGGGTGACTATCCCGGAGCCCCCGGAGCCGGAGAACCTCTCGGTGTTGCAAAAGCCCGGGGACATCATCTTTCTCCCCGGATGGAACGGGCTTCGCTTCATCTACGGGCCCGCCCAAATGCGGGGTCCGCGAGGGCCGCACCCGGCCCCCCGAGTCGGTCGGCTGATCGGAGACCTCGGGGACTTCATGAAGATCGCCAAGCGAGTGGAGTGGGAGGGCGCCAAGCACATGCGGCTGACGCGCGGCCAGGCCTAGGCGCGCCACCGGACGGGACTCGACCGGTGGCGACCTGGCGCGATGCCCTGACGCCCGACGAGCTCACGCTCTTCCGGCTCGCCGGGTATGGCCGGCCGGTCGGGTTCGGGGACCGCCCGGCTGCGCTGGTGATCGACGTCGAGTACAGCTTCACGGGCCAGACGCCGGAGCCGATCCTCCAGGCCATCCGGAAGTCTCGCTACAGTTGCGGCGAGCGGGCCTGGCGGTCTCTCCCGCACATCGGCCGGTTCCTGGAGGCGGCCCGGCGGAGTCGGGTGCCCGTCTTCTACACGCACGGCATCCCGAGCGGGAGCGACGCCCGGTCGTCCGGCGGGGGGCCGATCGTCGCGGAGATCGAGCCCCAGCCGGGCGACGTGATCATCGCGAAGCCGGGGCCCAGCGCGTTCTTCGGCACACCCCTGACCGGTCACCTGGTCCGGCTTCGCGCCGACACCCTGCTGGTGGCCGGCTGCACCACCAGTGGATGCGTCCTGGCGACGGTGATCGATGGGTTCAGCTACGGGTATCGCACCATCGTGGTGGAGGAGTGTGTCTTCGACCGGGCCGAGACTCCCCACCGCGTGAGCCTGTTCGATATGAACGCCAAGTATGCCGACGTCTTGCCGCTCGCTGACGTCGAGGCGTGGCTCAAACAGCGGGCGCCCTGAGGCCGAGGGACGGGCGGGGCACGGGAGGACTCTCATGAAGCACCTCGAGCGCGTCGGGTGGCCGGCGCTGGTGGCGATCGTCCTCTGGGCGTCGGGTCCGACCATGGCGGCGCGGGCCGCCGACGAGCCGGCCCTCCGAGTCGCTCGGGGGGCCGGGGGTCGCAGCCTCGACCCTCACCTGGGGGCCAGACTGGAGGACCGTCCGGTCCTTCACGTCCTGTACGAGTCGCTGGTCGATGTGAACGAGGACTCGCAGTTCACGCCGGGGCTGGCCAAGTCGTGGAGTGTGGCGCGGGACGGCTTGTCGGTGACGTTCCGCCTCCAGCCGGGAGTCAAGTTCCACGACGGGACCGATTTCGACGCCGGCGCGGTCAAGTGGAACATCGAGCGGGTGATGGATCCGGCCACCAAATCGGAGCACCAGTCCCGGTTCATCGAGGTGATCGGGAGCATCGACGTCCTCGACCGGCACACCGTGCGCATCAACCTCAAGCAAGCCTTCCCCCCGCTTCTGTCGGTGCTGATCGATCGCCCGGGACTGATGGTGTCGCCGACGGCGGCCCGCAAGTTCGGGGCGGACTTCGCGCGGAACCCGGTGGGCACCGGACCCTTCCGGTTCGTCGAGTGGGTACCGGGAAACCGCGTCGTCCTCGAGAAGTTTGCCGGCTACTGGCAACCGGGCAAACCGCTGGCCGGTGGCATGACCTTCCTCGATGTGCCGGAGCCCGCCGTCCGGCTGGCCAAGCTCCGGGCCGGTGAGCTCGATCTCATCTACGACGTCGGCGCCAAGGACGTCGCGGCGCTGGCCGGCGAGCCCATGTTTCGGATCGTGGAGTCTCGCGGGATGCGCTTCGACAGCATCCAGCTGCGGGTGGACGCTCCGCCGTTCGACAACCGCGCCCTGCGGGAGGCCATCGCGTTCGCCATCGATCGAAACGAGATCCACCGGGTGATCTACCATGGGACGGGCCAGCCGAGCGGCAAGCTCTTCGCGGCCGGCTGGTGGGCGAGCCCCGACTACGCCGGGATGCCGTATGCCCCGGAGCGGGCGCGCCAGAAGCTGATCGAAGCCGGGTATCCGAATGGCGTGAACCTCGTCCTGCACGTCCCCAGCGCATCGGACGACCTGAGGACCGGCGAGCTCGTCCAGGCGCAGCTCGCGAAGGTCGGAATCCGGGTCAAGATCCAGCTAGTCGATCCCAACGACCATTACGTGAAGGTCCTCCGCGGGGAGATTCCCTTTACCGTCCCCATGCGCTGGACCCCGTACACGGACCCGCACGAGCTGGCGTGGATCCTGTTCCACAGCAAGGGGTACGCGAACAGCTCGAAGTACCGGAACCCGGGCGCCGACAAGCTGCTGGAAGCCGGTTTGTCGAGTTACGAGGAAGGGGCGCGGCGGCCGGCCTATCGCGACGCCGAGCGCATGATCGTGGAAGACGCCTCATACATCTTCTACCATTTCACGCCGCGGTTCGCGGCCCACCGGAGCACCGTCACCGGGTTCCAGTGGATGCCCAATCTGATCCCCCGGCTCCGCGAGATGGGGTTCCAGCCCAGGTAACCGCCCGCCGCCGCCGCATGGTCTGCGCCCGATGCTCTTCCTGTCGCGCGACGACATCCGGGACCTGGTGACCCTCGGTCAAGCCGTCGCGGTGCTGCAGGCAGCCCTGGCGCGGTATTCGGACCAGACGGTGCTCATGCCCGATGCCCGACGGCTGTCCCTCCGGATTCCGGGCAACGCGGCCGAGGCGGGGGACACCTTCTGCTTCTCGAAGGTCTGCCACCTGGCGTTCGCCGGGATCGTGGGGTTCCGGGTGGTGGTGGCGGGGCCGGACCCGAGCCGCTCGACCCGCCTCGTCGTGCTCAGCGAGGCCAGGGCGGGGACACCCCTGGCCCTGATCGCCGAGCACGATCTGTATCAGATGCGCGTTGGCGCCCTGGCCGCCGTGGCGGTGCGACATCTGGCCAGGCGACAGTCCGGGCTCACCGTCGGCCTGGTGGGGACCGGTCCCCTCGCCCGGGTGATCCTCGCCGCCGTGCGGGAGGTCGTGCGCCCGGGACGGGTGCTGGTGGCGTCGCGTCGTCCGGAGAGCCGCCGGACCTTTGTGGAGCTGGCGCAGGCCGGGGACCAGGCGCCCGTCTCGGCAGTGGACGAAGTCGCCGACGCCGTCGGGCCGGCCGACATCGTGGTCACCGCGACGACGGCGAGCACGCCCATCCTCCGCCCGGAGTGGATCAAACCCGGCGCGCTCGTGTATCTGGTCGGGGCTGGATGTGAGGCGGACATCGGAGTCTACCGGAGGGCGGCGAAGCTCGTCGTGTCCGACTGGCGGGAGTGTCTGGCCCGGGAGGACGTGGCCCGCATGGTTCAGCGCGGGGAACTGAGCGAGACGGACGTCCACGCTCGCCTCCACGAGATCGTTCAGGGCGCCAAGCGGGGGCGCGGTGACGACGAGGAAGTCATCCTGGTCCGGGCTCCGGGCACCGTGTTCCATGACATCGCCCTCGCCCACCACGTCTATCGACAGGCGATCGAGGCCGGCCGGGGACGGCATCTCGACGGGTAACGGCGCCGTGTGGAGGTACGTCGTCCGACGGTCGATGCTCATCGGGGTATCCCTCGTGCTTCTCAGCGTGGGCGTCTTCTTTCTGATGCGTTACGCCATCGGGGGCGATCCGGTGGCGCTGATGCTCGGTCGGGAGGCGAGCCAGGAAGTGATCGCCGCCCGGCGGGCGGCGCTGGGCCTCGATCGCCCGGTTCCTGTACAGTACGCGAGCTGGCTCGGCCGCCTTCTTCGGGGCGACCTCGGACGATCGTTCGAGTACCCGCTCCCGGTGATCGAGCTGCTCTTGGCCCGGGCGGTCCCGACCATCGAGCTGACGCTGCTGGCGACGGCCTGGGCCGTCCTCATCGCGGTGCCGGCGGGCATGTGGGCGGCCCTGCGACATCGGTCGAAGGTGGACCTGGCGCTGTCGGTCGGCACCGTGTGCGGCATCTCGCTGCCGAGCTTCTTCCTCGCGATCCTGCTGATCGCGTTCTTCGCGCTCGAGTTGAAGTGGTTTCCCACGTCGGGGTACGTCGCGCCGTGGGAGAGACCGGGGGAGAACCTGCGCCTGATGGCCCTGCCTACCGTGGCCCTGGGGACCTGGTACGCGAGCAGCCTGATGCGTTACGTCCGATCGGCCGTGCTCGACCAGCTTCGCCAGCCCTACATCGCGGTGGCTCGCTCGAAGGGACTGGGACCGATGCGGATCGTGTGGGTGCACATCATGCGCAACGTCCTGATCCCGCTCATCACGATGGTGGGGATGAACGTGCCTTTCATGCTCGGTGGCGCCGTCACGGTCGAGACGGTGTTCGCGGTCCCGGGCGTGGGCCGGACGCTCCTCGGAGCCATCCTGGCGCGCGACTATCCCGTGGTGCAGGGCACCATGCTCTTCCTGGCGATGGCGACCCTGGTGACGAGCCTTCTCGTGGACGTCCTGTACGCCGCGATCGATCCCCGGGTGTCTTACGAGTGACCAGCCGGACAGCCGAGGCGACGCTGGGCATCCATCCGGCTTCGGCCGGCACGGCCCGGTTGATCCGGGTGATGCACGCAGTCGCCCGGTACCCGTCGGGGGCCGTGGGAGCGGGACTCCTTCTGCTCGTCGGGGTGGCGGCGCTCCTGTCCCCGGCCATCGCGCCGTTCGATCCGGTGGCCACCGACAGCGGGGCGATCCTGCGTCCGCCCTCGGCCACGTACCTGGCCGGGACCGACCCGCTCGGTCGGGACGTCTTCAGCCAGATCGTCTTCGGCGCCCGGGTGAGCCTCTATGTTCTCGTCGGGGCGATCGGCGTCAGCCTCACGACGGGCGTCGCCATCGGGCTCGTGGCCGGATACTGGTCGGGCACCTATCTCGACGAGGCCTTGATGCGGGTCATGGACATGATCCATCTGGTGCCGGACATCGCGCTGGCCATGGCGGTGGCGGGCGCATTCGGCGGGGACACCCCCTGGGGCGTCATCGTGGCGCTCGCCCTGGTGCGCGTGCCGGGATACGCGCGGCTGATCCGGAGCGCGGTGCTGTCGATCCGAACGGTGGACTTCGTGCTGGCGGCGCGCAGCGTGGGCGCCCGGCCGGCGCGCATCGTGGCGCGCCACATCCTCCCGAACCTCACCAGCTTGATCGTCGTGCGCACCACGGTGAGCGCATCCGGCGTGCTCCTGGGCGAGGCCACGCTGAGCTTCCTGGGCCTCGGCGTGCCGCCGCCCGCCCCGAGCTGGGGACGGATGCTCCGCGCCGGATTCGACTTCCTGGACTCGGCGCCCTGGGTCCCGCTCGCCCCGGGCTGCGCCATCTTCCTGCTCGTCCTGGCGCTCAATCTGGTCGGCGACACGTTACAGGACGTGCTCGACCCCCAGCGTCGCGCGTGACCGGCCGCCCCGACCTTCCCTCGATGTGTCACCGCTCTCGCGGAGACCCGTCAGCGTGCCGAGAGGATATCGCCATGCTCACCCGCAACGCGTTGCCGTTCCCGCCGGACGAGTACCGCACCCGCCTGGAGCGCGTGCGAGGCAGCATGGCGGCGGCCGGAGTCGAGGTGATGCTCACCGCGGTGCCGGAGAACATCGTCTACCTCACCGGGCATCACAGCCTCGGCTACTTCACGTACCAGATCCTCATTCTGTCGCTGGATCAGTCGCCGATTCTCCTGACCCGCGCGCTGAACGTGGAGAAGGCCCGGGTCGACAGCTGCCTCGACCACATCGAGGGATACGGCGACACCGAGGACCCGGACGCGACCACCCATCGCGTGCTCGACCAGTACGGCTTGCTGCGGAAGCGCATCGGCAACCAGGACGACGCCTGGTTCTTCTCCGTCGCGCGGTACAAGAAGCTGATCCACCGGCTGGGGGTGGACGATCTGGCCGACTGCTCGGGTCTCATCGAGCGAGTGCGCCGCGTCAAGTCGCCGGCGGAGATCGCGTACATCCGCGAAGCCGGCCGGTATTGCGCGGCGTCCCTCGAGGCGGCCATCGCGGCGGTGCGGCCGGGGGTCCTCGAGACCGAGGTGTCGGCGGCGGCGCACGACGCCCTCCACAAGGCGGGAAGCGAGTACCTCGGCCACTCGCCCCAGTTCGTGGCCGGCCCGGCGGCGGGCCTCGCCTTCGAGTGCGCGGGGCGCCGGCCGATTCGCAAGGACGACGTCGTGTACATGGAGGCGGGCGGGACCCACAACCGGTACAACTGCATGCTGTCGCGGACGGTGATCGTCGGCCATCCGGACCGGAAGTGGATCGCCATGGCGGAGGCCTCGCGCGACGCGCTCAACGCCGCCAAGGAGACGATCCGGGCCGGCGTCACCTCGCACGAGGTCGACCGGGCGGCCCGGGACGCGATGCGTCGGGCCGGATTCGCCGCGTACTTCGTCCATCGGACCGGCTATGCAATCGGCATCGGGTTCCCACCGGACTGGGGCGAGGGACGGATCCTGAGCATCAACGAGAACGACCCGACCGTGCTCGAGGCCGGTATGTGCTTCCACCTCATCCCGGATCTCAAGGTGGCCATGGCCGGCGGGGTCGTCTTCAGCGAGTCCGTCGCGGTGACCGAGACCGGCTACGACCTGCTGACGCCGTACTCCCAGGACATCTTCTACCGATGACGGCCATGGACCCTGTCCCCCGCACTCGGCGGTGTGCGGGGAGGATCACCTTCAAGCTGCTGCGGAAACAGGGCGCGTCTTCTCGGGAGACCGCGTCGCGACCAGATCGGCGAGCCGCCGGGCCGCGAGCCCGCCCAGCACCGCCGCTCCGGCCGTGATCGCAAGGGCGACCACGGTCTCGCCCGCGCCGGGCACCAGCGACCGGAACGCCGGACTCCGGGCCAGGATGACGCCGTGGACGATGAAGAGGCTGCCGGCCCACGCGACACTGGCGGCCACCGGCCGCCGGCGTGGGTCTGCCCCCACCATGACGGCTGCCGGGACCAGGGCGATCAACGCCAGGAACGCCGCCGGCGCCCCCGGCGTCAGGCGGTTCTTCCGGGCGATCTCGTGGGCGAGCGCGATCGGCGAGGCCGGGTCCCTGGCGATCTCCTCCTCGACGACCGGGATCGGCCGGAGCCACGCGAAGCCGGCGCGGGCGACCTGGCTCCCGGCCAGGGTGGCTGCGGCCAGCACCACCACGAGGGCGATCGGCGCCCAGCGGCGGCCCGAGAGGCGCGCCGTGGCGACGAGAGCCAGCGGCAGGAGCAGGGCACCCAGGATCGCATACGTGTGGAAGCGCACGCCGCCGTGCTGATAGGCGACCAGCGCCGCCGGCTCCAGGATGCGGTCGAGGGTTCCATAGAACCACGCGCCGGCGACGACCAGGGCGGCGAGCCGCGCCCGGCTCGGCGCCGGGTACGTCTCCCGGGCGATGAGGAGACAGCCCACCGTGTTGACCAGGCCACCGAGGAACCCCATGAGGTGCGGCGGGCTCCAGAGCGTGACGTCGAGACCGAAGAGGCGATGCCAGAGGTCGTCGATCGGCGCGGCCAGCACGGTGATCGAGATCCCCCAGGCCGCGACGTGGAAGCCGCGGGTGCCGGTGAGCCCGAGCAGCCGGATGGTGCCCCGGCCGCGTCCCGCGCCCGCCGCGCTCGCCGCCAGGGTCTCCCAGAGCAGGACGCCGAAGCTCACCAGGACGACGAGCGAGACGCCGGCGTAGGTCATGAGGTGCGGCGGGATCCAGAACGAATCGCGACCGATCAGCACGTGCCACTGGATGTCCCACCGCACGCCCCACCCGGCCAGCATCTTGGCGGCCAGGAGCGTCCAGAGGGCGGCACGGCGGACCGCCAGCACATCGGCGGTGCGCGGGATCGCGATGTCACCGGCGAGCGGGCGGGAGCGGGTCAGCATGTGGCAATTCTACCAGCAGTCGCCGCGCCGTCGGGTCCGGCGGCTCGCGGTGCTATACTGAAGCCGCGGCCCCTCCGGTCACGGCCGAGATCGCGGAAAAGGAGCACCGCCCCCGGAATGAGCCGCCCGACCGTCATGCCTCCAAGGCTGCTCCCCGTGAGCCGGGCGGCCCTGGCGGGCGCAGCGCTGGCCGCCTGGCTGGTGGCCGGCGTGGCTCACGCCCAGGAGCCGGCCGGCCCGGGGCGCAAGATGCCGGATCGGGGGCAGGACCACGTCCCGCAGGGGACCGCGATCAGCTATCAGGAGTACCCGCCGACCTCGGGCCCGCACTGGCCGGTATGGGCCAAGTGGGGCATGTACACGGAGCCGGTGCCTGACGAGGCCTTCGTCCACAACCTCGAGCACGGCGGCATCGTGATCCTCTACAAGTGCGCGACCCCGTGTCCGGACGTGGTCCGCCAGCTCCAGGAGACCTTCCAGACCCTTCCGCCGAGCAAGTACGGGCACGTCAAGGTGGTCGTCAG
>DASYQW010000397.1 GCA_036005065.1 Candidatus Methylomirabilota bacterium
CCCTTCGGCGCATATCAGCCGATGAATAGTCCGGCCTAGGCGCCGCCGGCGCCGGATCGTGGCAGGAGTCCCGCCGGATCGTGCTCCGGCCGGCGGCCGCTCATCAGATCCTCCCCTCGAGCCTCCGTCCGGGAACTTTCCGGCGGACCGCCGGTCGAACAGAGGCAAGAGGAGGGCACGTCATGACACGGACCTCGGGATCCCGGCTCGTCCCTTCGCTGCTCCCCCGTCTCCGGATCCGGTGGCGATCGCTTCGATCGCCCGGCCGACGCGCGGGGTGGCTCGCGCTCGCCGCCGCCATCCTCGTGAGTCTCCTGTGGCTCGGCCACCGCCCGCCGACCACCTCGATCCCCGGAGCCGTGCCCCGAGGCTCCGGAGACGTCGGCGGCCTCCGGGGCCACCTGGCGCCCGAGGAGCCCGTCCCCCTCGCGGTCCGGCGCGCCGGGTCTCCCGAGACGGCGCCCACCGGGGCGTGGGGACGGCAGATCATCCGCCAGGCGACGCTGGCGGTCGAGCTCGGAGACGTGGAGCAGGCCATCGCGCGCCTGACCGAGCTGGTCGAAGCGGCCGGGGGCTACGTGGCGGACACCCAGACCCACGCCGATACCGCGGGCGTGACCCGGGCCACCGTCACGGTCTACGTCCCACCGGCCGCGTTCGGCCGGACCCTGCGCGACCTCGAGCCACTCGGCCGCGTGACGTCGCGGCGCATCTCGGGGCAGGACGTGAGCGAGGAGTTCGTGGACCTCGAGGCGCGCGTCCGGAACCTCGAGCGGCACGAAGCCCAGCTCGTCGCCTTCATGGGCAAGGCCCAGAAGGTCGCGGACTTGGTCAGCCTCGAAGGCGAGGTGGCCCGCGTCCGCGGAGAGATCGAGCGACTGACGGGCCGGCTCCGGTTCCTGCGAGCGCGGACGGAGATGGCGGCGATCCAGGTCGGCCTCGTCCGCGTCGGCGCGACTGCTCCGCCCGAGGGGCTGCTGGCCCGCGCCTGGGAGCGTGTCCGCCGGGAGTTCGTCGCGGGGTGGCGGACCGCGTTCGACGTGGCGGTCGGCATCGCCGCGCTGGCCGCGCAGCTCAGCCCGCTGGGGATTCCCGCGGGTCTCGCGTGGGCGCTCTACCGCCGTGTCCGCCGCCAGCCGGCCACCCCCCCGCCCACGGTCGCCGCGTGATCAGCCGGCCTGGATCCCTCGGGCGGCGGTCAGGCGGTGCCGAGCTGGTGGCGGACGGCGCGGGCGGCCTCGAGGCCGGTGGCGGCGGCGGCCTCCATCTCGGGATACTCGAGATAGTCGCCGGCGAGGACGATTCGGCCGAGCGGGCGGTCCAGCGCCGGCTGGAGGCGGGCGCGCCCCGGCGGCGCGTAGGGAATCGCGTGTTCCCAGCGCTGGATCACGACCTCGCGCACGAGGCCCTTCGCCGCTGGCAGGACCGAATACAGGTCGCGCAGCAAGACCTCGTGGATCTGCTCGTCGGTCATCCCGAGAAGACGCCGGCCGCGGTCGCCGCCGCCGTAGACCATCAGGCTGCCGCCGGGCTCGCGCTGGCCTCCCGTGCGGAGCGGGTTGGCGTGGTTGAAGAGCATGTTGAAGGATCTGTCGACGACGGCGATCGCGTAGATCCCGTCCCACGGCACGGGGCCCGTCTCGCCGGTCAGGAACGCGCCGCAGACGAAGGGCCCGTACGGAATCCCGGCGAGGGCGTCGGCCGAGTCCGCCGGGAGCTCCCGAACGATCTCGCGGGTCACGTAGGCGGGGGTGGCGACGATGGCGTGCGCCGCCGAGACCTCCTCCCCGACGCCCCGGCGCGTGAAGCGGACGCGGACCCCATCGGCGGTCGGTACGACCTCTCGGACCCCGGCTCCTGTCACGACGCGCTCTCCCAGGCGGCGGGCGAGCGCCTGCGGCAAGAGCTCCGACCCGCCGATCAGGTTGCGGGCGAGCGTCTGTCCGCCGCCCCAGACCAGCGCGAAGAGGGCCGCGCCGCAGCCTGCCGAGATCTGCTCGGGCCCGGCCGTCACGCGCTCGGCGACGGCCCGGAAGATGCCGGCCACGTCGGGATGGAGCGGCCCGAGGTACTCGGCGAAGGTCTGGTCGTCGCGGTAGGCCAGGACCCGCGCCCGCGTCTGGGCTGGTGACTCTCCGGGGCGCGGGCGCGCCGCCCGCAGGTAGCCCCTGGCCGCCCGGCGGAGGCGGAGCCCGGCGCGGATGAAGGACAGCCGGGCGCTCGAGGACAGCGGCAGACGCAGCGGGTAGGTCTCCGGACGTCCGCTCGCCAGCAGGCGTCCCTTGAACGCGAGCCCCATCCGATTGCCGGGGATGGGCCGGGTCTGGAGGCCCATCTCGGTCACGAGCCGATCGAGCAGCGATCCGGGGCCGCCGAACAGGTGCGCGCCCAGGTTCAGCCAGTAGGGCCCGCGCGGCTCGGAGCGCATCCGGCCGCCGACGCGCTCGGTCGCCTCGAGCACCAGGATGTCGCGGTCACGCAGCGTCCAGCCCGCCGTCAGCCCGGCGATGCCGGCGCCCACGATCACGACGTCGCGTCGTCCCCGCGCCATGGCTCACCCGTGAAAAGGACGCCATCGTAGCACGACCCGGCGCCCTTGACGGTGGCGTCCCGGGTCTGCTAGGGTGCCGGCCGTCATCGGGAGCGGAGGACGCCATGCGCTGGACGCGGACCTTCACGGTCGTGGGCGTGCACGCCGAGGGCGAGGTCGGCAAGGTCGTCATCGGCGGGGTGGTGGACGTGCCCGGCCGGACCATGTTCGACAAGATGCGGTACCTGGCCAAGCACGACGACGGCCTCCGCAAGCTCCTGCTCTTCGAGCCCCGGGGCGCGCCGACGCACTCCGCCAACCTGGTGCTCCCCTCCAGCCATCCCAAGGCCAAGCTCGGCTACGTGATCATGGAGTCGACCGAGTACGCCCCGATGTCCGGCTCCAACACGATCTGCACGGTCACCGCCATCCTGGAGACCGGGATCCTCCCGATGCGGGAGCCGGTCACCGAGCTCACGCTGGAGACTCCCGCCGGCCTGATCGACGTCACCTGCCGCTGCCGCGACGGCAAGGTGCGGGAGGTCAAGTTCAGGAACGTCCCGGCCTTCGTCCAGTACCTGGACGCGTCGGTGGAGGTCGCGGGCCTGGGCACGATCGCCATCGACGTCGCCTACGGCGGCATGCACTACGCGCTCGTGGAGGCGGCCGCCGTGGGCTTCCAGATCACGCCGGACGAGGCGCGGGACATCTGCGTCGTCGGCCAGAAGATCAAGCAGGCGGCCCGCGAGCAGCTGGACGTGGTCCATCCCGAGAACCCCGAGATCCGCGACGTCACCATCATCGGGTTCACGGGACCCATCCGCCGCAAGGGCAAGGGGCTCACGGCTCGTAACACCGTGGTCGTCTCTCCGGGCCGGATCGACCGCTCGCCGTGTGGCACCGGGACGTCGGCCCGTCTGGCCGTGATGCACGCCCGGCGGCAGATCCGGAAGGGCCAGCTCTTCGACCACGAATCGATCATCGGCACGCACTTCCTGAGCGAGGTGGTGGCCACCACCCGGGTGCGGCGGAAGCCGGCCGTGATCACCACCGTCGCCGGCCGCGCGTGGATCACCAGCATCGGCCAGTACGGCTACGACCCCGACGACCCGTTCCCCGAGGGGTACACCCTGTCGGACACCTGGCTCCGGGCGATCTGAGAGGCCGGCGGCGGCCACACCGGACACGAGCCGAACGGAGGCGCCCCATGTGGCTGACCGATGAACAGATAGAGCGGTTCCACCACGACGGGTTTCTCGCCCTCCCGGGACTGTTCTCGAGCGAGGATGCGGCACTGCTCCGGGCCCAGTTGCCGGCGCTGTATGCCGAGCGACGACCCGAGAACTGGCGCGAGAAAGACCGCGAGGCCGTTCGCACGGCCTTCGCCCTCCATCGCCGGAACCGTGTGTTCGGCCGACTGGTCTGTCATCCTCGGCTGCTCGAGCCGGCGATGCAGCTCTGCGGGAGCAAGGTCTATCTCCAGCAGATCAAGGTCAATGCGAAGGCGGCCTTTGCCGGCGACGTCTGGCAGTGGCACCAGGACTTCGCGACGCACCACGCGGAAGACGGCGTGCCGGAGCCGACCGCGCTGAATCTCCACGTCTTTCTGGACGACGTGAACGACTTCAACGGCCCGCTCATGTTCATTCCCGGCTCTCACCGGCACGGACTGCTGGGGGCCGCCCACGACACCGCCACCACCAGCTACCCGTTGTGGACCATCGATCAGGCGAGACTGACCCGGCTGGTCGAGGAGGGAGGCATCGTGACGGTGACCGGGCCGGCCGGCACCGGCTTGATCTTTGGCGACCTGATCGTGCACGGCTCGAACGGCAACATGTCGCCGTGGCCCCGCACGATCTTCTCGGCGATCGCGAACCCGGTGAACAACGCGCAGGTGACGTTCAAGCGCCCCGACTACATCCACGAGCGAGTCTTCACCCCGGTCGAGTGCCTGCCGGATGACTGCCTGTCCTGCGGATGAGCGCCGGTGTGCATCCTCGAGGCCGACCGACGGCGCTATCCCATCACGCCCGCGCCCTGGTAGGCGACCCGCAGCTCCCGGCCCTCGGCAAACCGCTCGAGCCGGTAGGGCGTGATGTCGATCGTTCGCGCCCGGCCCTCGAGGATCTGCTCGGCCATCAGGAGCCCCACGACCGGTGAGAGTGTCCATTCTGTTCCCCTCTGTCGTCCGCGGTTTGGCCGCCAGCATAGCCCACCCGGGGCGCCGCGCGCCAGCGAGGCGCGGCTGCCCTGGCGGGACCGCCCTCGTGCCGGCGGCGCCGCTCCAGGAGTCACGATGTATCCTGGACGCGTCGCCGCGACTCTATTTCGGCCGCCAAGGGAGCGGCTGACTCCGAGGCGCGACATTTGCACGCGGGGGGACCCTGGATGAGCGCGACCGACCTCGAGGCGGGCCTCCGCCGGCTCGGGTACGAGACATTCCGCGCCGGCCAGCGGGAGGCGATCGAGACCCTGCTGGAGCACGGGCGGTTGCTCCTGGTCGCGCCTACCGGCGGCGGCAAGAGCCTGACCTACCAGCTCCCGGCCAGCCTCCTCCCCGGCACGACGCTCGTCATCTCGCCCCTCGTCTCCCTGATGCACGACCAAGTCGAGGCCCTGACGGCCCGCGGGGTGGCCGCGACGTTCCTGGCCTCCACGCTCGACGCGCGCGAGGTCCGTCGCCGTCTCGCGCGCGTGGCGCGCGGCGAGGTCCGGCTCGTCTACGCGGCGCCGGAGCGACTGGTCACCCCGTGGTTCCGGGAGATGCTCGGCGTGCTCGAGTGCCCGCTGGTCGCGGTCGACGAGGCCCACTGCATCAGCGAGTGGGGCCACGACTTCCGCCCGGAATACCTCGAGATCGGCGCGCTGCTCGGCCGCCTGCGCGCGCCGCGCGTGCTCGCCTGCACGGCCACTGCCACGCCGGTCGTCCGCGACGAGATCGTCGCGCGCCTCGGCCTGCCTGCCGACACGCCGCAGCTCGTCCGGGGCTTCGCCCGGCCCAACCTCGCCCTCCGCGCTCGCGAGGTCGGGGGCGCGCGCGAGCGGGCGCGCCTGGTGGACGTGACGCTGGACGAGGCGCTGGACGGGCCGGGGGCCGCGCGAGGCCGGGCCATCGTGTACGCCCCGACGCGCAAAGCCGCCGAAGCCGAGGCGGGACGGCTGGCGGCCCGGGGCTGGCGCGCCGAGGCGTATCACGCCGGGCTCGACGGCCCCACCCGCGATCGGGTGCAGCGGGCCTTTGCCGACGGACAGCTCGAGATCGTCGTCGGCACCAACGCCTTCGGGATGGGCATCGACCGTCCCGACGTCCGGGCGGTCGTGCACCTGGGACCGCCCGGGTCGATCGAGGCGTACTACCAGGAGGTCGGGCGCGCTGGGCGCGACGGGAAGGAGGCGGTCGGACTCCTGCTCATGAGCCCGGGTGACCTGCCGCTGCGCCGCCGGCTGCTCGAGCGGGGCGGCGAGGACGGCCGTCCGGTCGACCCGGCGGTGCTCGAGCACAAGTGGGGTCTGTTCCTCGAGCTGGTGCGCTGGGCGGACGGCGGGAGCTGCCGGCACGACGCCATCCTCCGTTACTTCGGCGACGAGGCCGAGACGCTGGCCGGCTGCGGCCGGTGCGACGTGTGCCAGACGCTCGCGCGCGGCGACGCGCCCCAGGACCTCGACGCCGCCACGCTGATCGTCCGCAGGGCGCTGTCGGGGGTGGCGCGAGTCCACGAGCGCTTCGGGCTCGGGATGGTCGTGAAGCTGGTCCGAGGCGAGTCGGATGCGCGACTGGACCGGGCCGGGCTCACGCGCGTCCCCACGTTCGGGAACCTGCGCGAGCACTCCGAGGAGTGGGTGCGCCGACTCTTGCGCCGGTGCGTGGCCGCCGGGTGGATCGGTCTGAGCGGCGGCGACCGGCCGGTGGTCCGCCTCACCGCGGAGGGCCGGGCCGTCATGCAGGGTACCCGGCTCGCGCGGCTGCTCCTGCCACCGCTCGGCGAACCGGCGCCCGAGGCGGCGCCGCGGCGGCCCGGGTTCCGGGCGGCCGGGACCGGGGACGAGCTGGACGCCGCGGGACAGGCGCTCTTCGAGGCGCTGCGACGCCATCGCCTCGCGCTGGCCCGCGAGGCCGGGGTCGCGCCCTTCGTGATCGCCAGCGACCGCACGCTGCGCGACGTCGCGCGGCTCCGCCCGCGCACGCTCGCCGAGCTGGCACTCGCCCACGGCATCGGGCCGCACAAGGCCGGCCGCTACGGTGAGGGGTTTCTCGGCGTGGTCCGTGACCTTCGGGGTTCGTCGGCGTGACTCGCCCGGCTCCGCTTCCGCGCGCGATCGCGTCGGACGCGGTGTCACGGCGAGCCTAGCCGTGTGTCCGAGTAACCCGGCGCCGGCCACCGAGCGCGGTGGCGCATGAGGAGCGCTCCGAGCGGCGGCTGTGCCGCCGCCACGAGGGGGGGCATCGGGGGGTCTTCCGAGACCCCCCCGAAAAGACCTAGGCGCCGGCAATCGCGCCGGCCGTGAAGCTCTCGGCGATGCGCTCCGAAAAGAAGGCGTACAGTATCACGACCGGAAGGACCGCGATCATCAGGCCGGTCGCCAGCATCCCCACGTTCTCCTGCTGCTCGCCCATCAGGAACATCACACCCAGCGGCAGTGTCCGTTGGCTCTGCTGATTGATGAGCACGACCGCGTACAGGAACTCGTTCCAGAACTCCAGGAAGTTGATGACCATCACCGCGATGATCGCCGGGCGGGCCATCGGAAACATCACTCGCCAGTACATCGTCCACTCGCTGGCTCCATCCAGCCGGGCCGCTTCCTCCAGCTCGCGCGGGATCTGCGCGAAGAACGCCCGGAGGAGGTACAGCGTCAACGGTAAATGAGACGCCGCGTATACCAGGATGAGGCCGAGCAACGTGTTATAGAGGCCGTACTGGACGAGCATCTGGAAGAGCGCCAGAATCGTCACCTGGGGCGGCAACATGATCGCCGAGAAGATCAGGAAGTACAGCGCCTCTTTCAGGGGGAATCGGTACCGAGCGAAGAAGAAAGCGGCCATCGATCCGACGACGACCAGGATCACCGTGGCGGACACGGCCACGATCACCGAGTTTCGGAAGTAGGTCTGATAGCCGAAATCGAACCAGGCCACCCGGAACTTGTCCCAGTGAGCCGGGATGGGCAGCCCGTACGGATTCCGATAGAACTCCTCCGTGCTCCGCAACGAGATGAGCGCCATCCACAGCACCGGGCTCGTCCACAGCACGGTGTAAAGGCACAGACCTCCCGCGATGACGGCTCGGAGGACGCGCGGCGGGGCCAGCGTCAGAACTCCAGTTGCGCCCGGCGATGGAGCACCCGGGTGAGCGCCAGCGTCACGACCAGCATGACCACCAACCACAACGTGGCGACGGCGGATGGGTAGCCAAGATCCAGGGTCTTCCATTCGAATGCGCGCTTGACGATGTAGGTGGCCACGGTCTCCGTCGCCCAGAACGGACCACCATTGGTCATCACCCACACCAGGGCGAACTGCTTGAGCTTGCCGATCACGGACAGCACCACCAGGTTGGCGATCGTCGGCCGCACCAGGGGAATCATGATCGTCCACACGCTTCGCCACCACCCCGCGCCGTCCATCCAGGCCGCCTCGAGCACCGAGGTGGGGAGCGAGCTCAGCGCCGCCAGGAGCACCACCATGTAGAAGCCGACGAACATCCAGGTGGTCACGACGATCAAGGCCGGAAGCGCCGTGCTCAGGCTCCCGAGCCAGGGGCGAGCCAGGTCGCCGAGGCCCACGGCGCGCAGCGCCACGTTGACCGCTCCCCACTCGTGGTTGTAGATCCACATCCAGATCGGCCCTACCACGACGTAGCTCAGCAGAACGGGCGCGAACCAGGCCACGCGGAAGAACCGCGCCCCGGGCACCTTGGCAAAGAGCGCCAGCGCGAGCAGGAAGGCGATCGGGATCTCGACCAGCGGCGAGACCGTCGCCCACAGGACGCTATGCCGTACCGCCTGCCAGATGACATCGTCGGCCGAGAAGATGTCCCGAAAGTTCTGAAGACCCACGAACTCTTGCTGGTCGACCGTCGGCACGACGAACAAGCTGTTGTGCAAGGTACGGAGCATGGGATAGAGCGTGAAGCCGAGGTAGAGAAGGAGCGCTGGGCCCAGGAAGGTCGCGGCCAGGGCCCAGCGGACGGGGGGATCGGGGCGACCGGCTTCCCGTCGCCTACGCACGAACCGGAAGATTCAGCGCACCCGTCGGCGGGAAGCCCCGGCCCTGAGGGGCAGGTCTCCCAGAGTGGCTCAGCCGGGGAGGCACCTGAGATCAGCGGCCGCGGGATCGGGCGTCCTCGAGCTTCTTGGTCGCCTCAGCCACCGAGATCAAACCGGCCGGGAACGCGGAGTTCATCACCTGAGTATAGGCGTCACTCATGCCCGCTTTCATCATGGCCTGCCAGGGTAAGACCACGGGCTTGGCCCGCTGGTTGGCTTCCTCGTACATCTTGAAGTACCAGCCGTACTCGCTCTGAATCTTCGCCGTGTCGGTCTTGATCGTCGAGCGGCTCACCATCTTCGAGGTCCACAAGGCCCCGACGTCCGGATCCGTAGCGGAGTTCAGAATGGCTTTCACCACGTTGATGTGCTTGCTCTTCGCGTTGACCGCGAGGGAGTGGGCGATGGTCAGGAACTTCAGATCGTTGCCCTTGCCATCCTTCACCGCGGGGTAGTTCAGCATCCCCAGCTCAAAATCTTTCGGCTGGCCCCCGGCCTCGACGGGTTGAAAGGCGCGGAAGGTGTACCAGCTGCCGACCGGCATGAAGCAGGCCCGCTGTTCGGTATGGAAGTAGCGGTGAGCCTCCCCCAGTCGCAAGCTGCTGATGCTGGCCGGGTAGGCCTTCATGTCGATCAGGCTCTTGTGGTAGCCGAGCACCTCCTGGACACGCGAGTCGTTCCAGGTGACGCGTCCACCGCCCGCCCACAGGTCCCGCAGGTCCGGCTCACCGAGTTTGTGGAGGAGCAGATAGTTGGTGACGTAGGTTCCCGGATAGGGTCGATCGCCAACCCCGATCGCGAAGCCACTCTTCCCGGCTTCCACGCACTTCTTGACGACCTCGGCGAACGTCTTGCCATCGAACTGCAGAGTGGACGGGACGGTCACGCCCAACTCTCGGAGGAGCCTCTTGTTGTAGTAGAGCTCGTCCGTGGACGCGTCGACCGGCAGGGCCCAGACGCCCACCTTCCCTCGCGGCCCGGGTCGAGTCCAGTGCTGCTTCGCCCACGGCTCGACGTTGTTCCAGCTGATGCCGTCGGCCAGGTCGGCGAGCAATCCGCCCCCGATGAACTCGGGGACGTCGTCGTCATAGTAAAACAGATCCGGTCCCTCTCCGGCTTGGAAGGCACTCCGGATGGCTGGCCACATGTCCTTCTTGTGGTACCACGTGAACTCGACCTTCACCCCCGGATTCGCCTTCTCGAACCGGCGCGCGACCTCCATCCACACCGCTCGGACACCTTCGGAATCCGCGGGGTGTTGCCACCATCGGATGGTGACTGGCGGCGTCTGAGCCGGGGCGCTCTGCGGCGTGCCGACGACGACAGTCCCTCCGAAAATGAGAGCGCCGGCCGCCAGAGACCACGCGGCGACCGTCGCGGCCATCGATGAGCGATCCGAGCGTCTGTCGGGGCAACGCGTCATATCACCCTCCAGCGACCGATGTGGTCTCTCGCGCACTCCAGAAGCAGCTCGCTGAGTGCGCGTATACTACATGGCGGAGTTCCGGGTCAAGGGGAGGCATGCTCAGCCCCCGGCGTCGAGGCCCATCGAAGCCTGATGCTTCCCCCGGGACCGTCGTGTCTCGGGCGTGGCCAGGCCGCGGGCGCGGCACATCCGCGGCGCCGTTCATCTCGTCTCGGAGGCTACGGTGAGCCGGTTGGCGCTCGGGATGAAGATCTACACCACCGACTGGCACACCTGGTACGGGCGGGATTACGCCGAGGCCGCCCACCAGCTCCGCGCCCTGGGTGTCAGCTTCGCCTTCGTGCTCAACTCGGTGGATTCCGCCCCGGTCAGCGGAACCCCGAGCCGAGTCGCCGAGCGCTATCGCGATCGAGCGCTGAGCTATAGTGATCGGGCCCTGCGGGCCGCACTCCACCAGGTCGGGATCAGATACTACGCCGCGTTCTCGATGTTCTTCGATCCCGTTCATCTCCGACAGCATCGAGAGCTCACCCCCGTGAATGTCTTCGGCGATCCGATGCCGCAGGTCGGCTGGTACATCGGCCTCTGTCCCTCCAGCGAGGAGTACCTTCAGCACAAGATCGGGGTCATCGACCGCGTCAGTCGGGAGTTGAGTCCGGATGGAATCTTCTTGACGGTCATTCGCTTCCCTGGCTTCTGGGAGCGCTGGGTGGCCGGATACCGGCGAAGCCCGAGCGACGAGTACTGCTTCTGCACTCGGTGCCTCGACCGCTTCTCGACCGAGACGGGCATCCGGGTCGAGGGAGGCCAAGAACGCTCTGACGGCTGGCTGGGATGGCTCACGACCCATCGCTCCCAATGGACCGAGTGGAAATGCCAGGTCATCCGGCACGTCGTGTCCCGCGTGCGACGCGCGGTCGGCGAGACCCAGCCCCAGTGCGACGTCGCCTTCAATACGGTGCCCTTTCGGACCGCTGATTTCGGAAACGCCATCGAGGAAGTGTTCGGCCAGCATCGCGAGAAGCTGGCGCCCCTGGTCGATGCGTTCGAGCTGATGACTTACCACCAGGTACTCAAGCGGCCGCCACCGTTCATCACCCAGGTCGCCAACGAAGCCAAGGCGCAGACCGCGAAACGCATCTACTGCACCGTCTTCACCCGGCCACGCTACCTCGAGGGCGTCTACGAGCCGGACCGGCGACATCCCTCGATCACCGCCGATGAGGTGGCGGCGGTGCTCCAGGCGGTCGCGGACTCTCGGGCCGACGGAGTGGTCCTCCGGTGGGAGGATTATCTGGAGGACCTGCGAACACCCGACGACAGCAAGGGACGGGTCCTCCATTCGGCGCTGGCCCGTCTCCTGGCCGCGCCGCCGTGAGTGCCGGCTCGGCTTGCCCTCCCGGGGACTCGTAGCGACTCGGGTCAGACCGCGAACCGGTAGTCTGAGAGGCGAGAGGGGGGCTGGCTCAGACGGCGAAGGGGTAGGTCTCGGGCGGCTCCCCCCGTTCCCAGCCGGCCGTGCGGTCGAGCGGCTCGACCGCCCGCGTCTCGTCGAAGTGCAAGACGGCGTCGAACTGCTCGGCGAGTCGCGCCTCGAAGTAGTGACTCGCGCGCTCCGTCTCCGGACGGTACACGACGCCGATCGCCCGCTCCAGACGCGGATGGCCGAGGGCACGGGCCAGTCCGTCCTCGCCCCGCAGCACGAGGAGAAAGCGCGGCAGCCCGGCGTCGTGGAAGAGCGCCTCCCAGCTTCCGGCGAGCGGCGTCCGGACCCGCTTCCGCTCGGCCGGCTCGCCCCAGTCGTCGGCGGCGGTGACCGTGCCCCTGGCCGTGGTGAAGCCCACCAGCACCGCCGCCGCGCCGTAGCGCTCGCGGACGAGTTGCCCGACATTCAGCTCGCCGCGGGCGCCCATCTCGGTGGCCCGCGCGTCGCCCAGGTGCGAATTGTGCGCCCAGACCACGAGCTTGGCCGGTCCGTCCGGCCGGTCGAGGTGCCGGGCGAGCGCCTCCAGCGTCTCCGTCATGTGCCGGTCGCGCAGGTTCCACGACTCGACCTGGCCTCGGAACATCGTCCGGTAGTAGGCTTCGGCGTTGCGGACGACCCGCGCGTTCTGTTCGGCGACGAAGAACGCGTCGGCCGCGACGCGACCGTCCCGCGACGCGAGCTCGCTCGCGCGCCGCCGTAGTTCCACGAGCTGAGCCACCACCGCGTCCTCGCACGAGTGCTCGAGGCCGAGTCCGGCGGCGTAGCCGTAGCGCTGCACGTCTTCGCCGAACTGCTCGAAGCAGGCGTAGCGCGATCGCGCGCGACGGCCACCCACCGGGTCGACGGTGTCGAGATAGGCGAGCACGGCCGCCATCGACGCGTGCAGACTGTACAGGTCGAGGCCGTAGAACCCGGCCCGCTCGGCCTCGGGGCGGCGCTCGTTGTGGGCGCGGAGCCACCCGACGAAGTCGAGGACGTCCGCGTTCCGCCACATCCAGGTGGGGAAGCGGGTGAACTCCGCCAGCGCCTCGACGCCGCTGGCCGCCTCGCCCGTGCCCCGGACGTAGCGGTTCACCCGGAAGGCGTCGGGCCAGTCGGCCTCGGCCGCCACCGCCCTGAACCCCCGCTCGGCGATGAGCCGCCGGGTGATCAGGCCTCGCTCCCGGTAGAACTCGTGGGTCCCGTGCGAGGCCTCGCCGAGGAGGACCAGTCGTGCCTCGCCGATCAGGTCCAACAGCGGGTCATAATCGGCGGGAGCGCCGACGAGTGGCCGGGTGGCCCGCCGAATGGTTGCGTTGAGCGTCTTGTGCACCGTGGATTCGGGGAGTTGCAAGGCAGGTACCGGGGCCCGCGGCGGTATCGCGATTGCACACCCCAGGCGCCGTGGTGCCGGCTTCCCCGGAGGAACCGTCGATGACACGCTTCCGCGATCGCCTGGACGCCGGCCGGCGGCTGGCCGCCAAGCTCGGCGACTACGCCGGCCGGCGTGACCTGCTCGTACTGGCGCTGCCGCGGGGCGGCGTCCCGGTGGCATTCGAGGTCGCGCGGGCGCTCGGGGCGCCGCTCGACGTCTTCCTGGTCCGGAAACTCGGAGTGCCCGGCCACCGGGAACTCGCGATGGGCGCCATCGCCACCGGCGGCGTGCGCGTCCTCAACCCGGAGGTGATCCGCGCGCTCCGGCTCCCGCCGGAAGCCGTGGAGGCCGTCGCCGCCAGCGAGCAGGAAGAGTTGGCTCGCCGGGAGCGCGCCTACCGCGGCCAGCGACCGCCCCCGAACGTTCAGGGCCGAATCGTCATCCTGGTGGACGACGGGCTCGCGACCGGCGCGACCATGCGGGCGGCGGCGGCCGCGCTGCGCCGCTTCGACCCGGCGCGGATCGTCGTGGCGGTCCCGACGGCCGCGCCCGAGACCTGCCGGATGCTCCGCGCCGAGGTGGACGACGTCGTCTGCGCCGAAACCCCCGACCCCTTCGTCGCGGTCGGCCTGTGGTACGACGACTTTTCCGAGACGACGGACGACGAAGTCCGCCTCTGGCTCGAGCGGTCGGCGGCGGAGGGGCTCGCCGCATGATCGAGGGACGCGACGTACTGGTGGCCGCGAGTGGCCACGCGCTGCCAGGAAGCCTGCGCATCCCGGACGGGGCTCGGGGCGTCGTGGTGTTTGCGCACGGGAGCGGCAGTAGCCGTCACAGCCCGCGGAACCGGTACGTCGCCAGCGTGCTGGTGGAGACCGGTCTCGCCACGCTCCTGATGGACCTCCTCACTCCGCGCGAAGAGGCGATCGACGCCACGACCGGCCGCCTGCGGTTCGACATCGGCTTGCTGGCCGAGCGACTCATCGGCGCCACCGACTGGCTCGGCGCCGAGCGGGAGACGCGCGACCTGCGCGTCGGCTACTTCGGGGCCAGCACCGGCGCCGCCGCGGCGCTGGTCGCGGCGGCCGAGCGGCCCGACCGCGTCGACGCGGTCGTCTCGCGCGGCGGCCGCCCCGATCTGGCGGGCGCGGCCCTGGCCCGGGTGAAGTCACCCACCCTGCTGATCGTCGGCAGCCGCGACCTCGCGGTGATCGGCCTGAACCGGGACGCGCTCACCCGGTTGCGAGCAGAGGCGCGGATCGAGATCATTCCCGGCGCGACCCACCTGTTCGAAGAGCCAGGCGCCCTCGAGCAGGTGGCGGACCTCGCCCGGCTGTGGTTAACCCGATACCTGGGGCGCGGTCGCGCCGCCCGGCGGGTGAGCTGAGTCGCATCGAAGGAGATCGCCGCCTCGAGGCTCCTGACGCGAAGGGAGAAAGGAAGGGCGCGATGCCAGCCAGGCGAAATGACGCCCCGAAAGACTCACCCGACAAGAGCGAGCGCCGTGGCCGGAAGGAAGACGACAAAGACCGGGAGCGCACACCCGCGCGGCGAGGCCTGGTGATCGGGCCGACCACCGGCGGCCCCGACGTTGAAGTCGCCTGGCGGCGCCCCGGGCGACCGCGCACTCGACGCGAAGGCTAGCCTGCGGGTGTCGTTCCGACACATGGTCGCGATGAGGGAGTAGTTCACCGGGCGACCCGGCGACTGACGCAGCGAGGCGAGGATGGCGGAGCAAGCGC
>DASYQW010000398.1 GCA_036005065.1 Candidatus Methylomirabilota bacterium
GTTGCGGCGGCACAGCCGCCGCTCGGAGCGCTGCTCGACGCATCGCGAGCTCAGGGCGAGCTGCCGGGTTACTCCGACACGCTCCTAGGGCTCGCGGGGAGCGCCGCCGCCTCCCGCTCGGCGGGTTCCTCACGGGCCGCCCACCGGAAGAAGACGATCGTCCCGGCGACCGCGTAGGTGAGCGTCCCGCCGATCCACATCACGATCCCGGCCAGCTCCTGATCCGTCCGGGGCGACAGTGGCCAGGGACGCGCCGTCTCCCCGTAGAACGGGTACAGCACGTGATCGGCCAGCGTGATGGGCGAGGCGACCGCCATCATCGGCACCGTGCAGAGAAAGAGGTAGAGGAGTTGCGCCGCCGGCGCCGGCCGGGGCCAATCAGGGAGTGGACCGAGCACCGGCCACCAGAGGAGCAACGCGGTCGCCAGTAGCGTCCCGTGCTCGAGAATGTGGAGCGCCTCCCGGCGCAGCGCCGCCTCGAACAGGACCGGCAGATGCCAGGCGACGAGCGTGGCCGAGGCGAGCGCGAGCGCCATCGCCGGGCGGGTCAGCGCGAAGCCGACCCGCCACCCGACCCGGACCCGGGCCAGGGGGCGGAAGAATGCGCCCGGCAGGCCGGCGAGCCAGAGCGGCGGGACCACCAGGGTGAGCACGAGGTGCTGGGTCATGTGGGCGCTGAGGGCGACGTGCTCGGCCCACTCGGCCACGGGTCCGAGGAGCACGGCCGCCAGGGCCGCCAGGCCGCTGACGAACGCCATGGTCTGCGCGGGACTGGCGGCCCGGGCGTGATCGGCGCCGGCCCGCCGGCCTCGCCGCCCGAGCGAGCGGGCGGCGGTGAGATAGGCGGCCAGCAGGCCGGCCAGGCCCAGCGCCACGCTGGGATGCCAGTGCCAGAGGCTCATCCGCCGCTCCCCGGACGGAACCCGGTGGTGCCGAAGTGGCCGAAGAGCCAGAGGAGCACCAGCGCCAGGCCGGCGGCGATCACCAGCGGCGCGACGAAGAGGTAGGAGAACCAGACGTGATCGAACCGCAGATGCATGTAGAACATGGCCACCAGCGCGAACTTGGCCAGGGACAGGAAGATGAGGACGGGCACGAGGACCGGCGCCAGCGCGTGGATGTAGAAGACGGCCACCTCCATGATCGTGAGCAGCACGAGGAAGGCGGCGATCGCGAGGTAGGTGCGGGGTCCGGCCGGCGGGTGCTCGGCACCGGCCGCCTGGGCGGCATCGACCTGGTGGAATGCCGAAGGGGGCGTGCTCACGGGCTGGCCTCCGGTCTACTGAATCAGGTAGATGAGCGTGAAGATGGCGATCCAGACGACGTCCACGAAGTGCCAGTAGAGGCCGGCGATGTCCACCAGCACCGCGTGGGACGGCCCGATCCGGCCGCGGCCGGCCAGATACCACAGGGTGCAGAGCCACAGGACGCCGAGGCTCACGTGAGCGCCGTGGAAGCCGACCAGGACATAGAACGTCGAGCCGAAGAGGTTCGTGGTGAGCCCGAGCCCCTCGTGCAGGAAGGACGTGAACTCGACCGCCTGGAAGCCCAGGAACACCAGCCCGAGCATCGCGGTGGCCGAGAGCCAGCGGCGGGTGGCGCCGAGGTCGCCGCGCTGGATCGCCGACACCGCGAGCACCATCGTCAGGCTCGACATCAGGAGATCGAACGTGCTGACCGAGGTCAGCGGGATGTTGAGGATCTCCTGCGACGTCGGGCCGCTCAGGCTCCGGCCCTTGTAGACGAGGTAAGTCGAGATGAGGGTTCCGAAGAAGAGGCACTCCGAGCCCAGGAACCCCCACATCCCCATCTTGCGGTGATCGAGCCCGGTGATCCCGATGTTCGCCTCGTGGTGGCCGGCCGGCTCCGCGCGGGACGGCAAGTGCTCGAGGGCGATCGCGAAGGCCCCCGCCACCGTCAGCAGGCCGCCCACCACCACGAGGCCGATGTGCAGAAGGGCGCCGGCCGACATGACCAGCATGGCCAGGGCCGTCAGGATCGGCCACACCGACGGCGGCGGCATATGGATCGGCTCCCGCGCCGTGACGAGCGCCGCCGGGTCGGCCAGGCCGCGGCCGCGTGGATCGGGATGCTTCGTGAGCCACAGGGCGTCCCGCCGGAGGACCGTCGGGACGGTCGCGAAGTTGTAGGGCGGGGGCGGGGACGGGATGGCCCACTCCAGCGTCCGGCCGTCCCACGGGTCCGCGGCCGCCACCGGGCCACGGGCCAGGCTCCGGATCGCGTTGGCGATGAACACGAGCAGCGACAGGCCGATCCCGGCACTGCCGATGGTGGCCACCAGGTTCCAGAGCTCCCAGCCGAGCCCCGGCGCGTACGTGTAGATCCGCCGCGGCATGCCCATGAGGCCCAGGAAGTGCATGGGGAAAAAGGTCAGGTTCATGCTGACCAGCATGAGCCAGAAGTGGAGGCGGCCGAGCCGCTCGTCCAGGAGCCGGCCCGTCATCTTCGGCCACCAGTAGTAGATGCCGGCGAACAGCCCGAGCAGGGTGCCGCCGAAGAGCACGTAGTGAAGGTGGGCCACCACGAAATAGGAATCGGTCTGCTGGAGGTCGATCGGCGGCGAGGCGTGCATGACCCCCGAGAGCCCGCCGATCGTGAACATCGCGATGAAGCCGACCCCGAAATAGAGCGGCGTCCGGAACCGGAGGGCCCCGCCCCACAGCGTGGCCAGCCAGTTGAAGATCTTGATCCCGGTGGGCACCGCGATGATCATCGTCGACAGCCCGAAGGCCGAGTCCGCGATCGGGCCCATGCCGACCGCGAACATGTGATGGGCCCACACGCCGAACCCGAAAAAGCCGATGAGCACGGTGGCGTAGACCATCGCCGCGTAGCCGAAGAGGGGCTTTCGGGCGAACGTCGGCAGCACCTCGGAGACGATGCCCATGGCCGGCAGGATGAGGATGTACACCTCGGGGTGTCCGAAGATCCAGAAGAGGTGCTGCCACAGGATCGGCGAGCCGCCGCCGGCCGGGAGGTAGAAGGAGGTCCCGAAGAACCGGTCGAACAGGAGCAGGATGAGGGCCACGGTGATCGGGGGAAAGGCCAGGAGGATGAGGACGGCGGTGACCAGGGTGGTCCACACGAACAGCGGCAGGCGCAGGAACGTCAGCCCCGGAGCGCGCAGGTTGAGGATGGTCACCACGAAGTTCAGCGCGGAGACCACCGACGAGACGCCCAGGAAGAGGAGGCCCAGGAGCCAGAAGTCGGTGTGGGGACCGACCGAGAACGGCTTCTCGGTCAGCGTCGCGTACCCGAACCAGCCCGCGTGGGGAGCCGCCCCGGCCAGGAAGCTCGAGTTGATGAACAGACCGCCCAGGAGGAAGGCCCAGTACGAGAAGGCGTTGAGCCGGGGGAAGGCGACGTCGCGCGCGCCGATCATGAGCGGCGTGAGGTAGTTGAAGAAGGCCGCCGACAGCGGCATCAGGGCCAGGAAGACCATGGTGGTGCCGTGCATCGTGAAGAGCTGGTTGAAGGTCTCCGCCTCCAGCACCCGCGCGTCGGGGCGGGCGAGCTGGAGCCGGATGAGGAGCGCCTCCAGCCCGCCGACGAGGAAGAAGGCGAAGGCCGTCACGCCGTAGAGGATGCCGATCCGCTTGTGGTCGACGGTCGTCAGCCACGCGGCGAGCCCGCGCGGCTCGACGTGCACGGCCGGACGATCGACGGCGTGGGTGATCGCCACGGGTTACCGGGACGCGATGGCTCTCGGCACCGTTACTTCAGGCTTGTGAGGAAGGCGACCAGGGCCGCCACCTCGCCGTCGTCGAGCCCGAGGTCCGGCATCAGCGAGCCCGGCTTGATCGCGGGCGGGCGCTTGAGCCAGCGGGCGAGGTTCTCCGCGGTGTTGGGCAGCATGCCGCCGGCGATCGTCCGCCGGGAGCCGAAGTGGCTCAGGTTCGGCCCCAGGGCCCCGCCCGACACGCCCTGAATCGTGTGGCACCCGACGCAGGCGTGGGTGACGAAGACCTCGCGGCCCTTGGCGGCCGGGCTGCCCTCGGCCGAATCGGCTGGCGGCGCCTTCTGGCGCTCCACCCACGCCCGGAAATCCGCCGCCGGCTGGACGACGGCGACGTGGCGCATGTTGGCGTGGGACATCCCGCAGAACTCCGCGCATTGCCCCGGGTACTCGCCGGGGGTGGTCGCCGTGAGCAGGATGCGGTTGGTCTGACCCGGTGGAGCGTCCCGCTTGCCCCCGAGCTGCGGCACCCAGAAGCTGTGGATTACGTCGGGCGAGGTGAGCTCGAGGACGACCGCCTGGCCGGCGGGGAGATGGAGATCACTGGCTGTCACGACGCCGAGGTCCGAGTACTCGAACTCCCACCACCACTGATGCCCGACGACGCGGACCCGCAGGGCCTCCGGGGTGGGCGCGGCCTGCGTCCGGAACACCGCCTGCACGGTCGGGAACGCGATGAAGGTCAACACGATGATCGGCCCGAGTGTCCAGGCCAGCTCGAGCCGCGCATTCCCGCGAACCTGGGGCGGGAGCGTCCCGGGCTCACGCTCGCGAAAGCGCGCGACGGCGACCAGCAGGGCGATCGCGACGACGGCGAAGATCGCGACGTCCCACCACAGGACTTGCAGAAAGATCGAATGGCTGAGCCGGCCGAAGTCCGACCGGGGGTCGAGGGTCGTCATCGGGGAGGAGAGCCCACAGCCCTCCAGCAGGGCGAGGGAGAGCAAGAGCAGGATCGGGAGCGCGCGCCGCCCGGGCACTCGACCACCGCCGGGGGCGAGCCGGAGACGTCCAGGGTCACGGTGGCCACCCCGGATCACGCCGCCAATGTTCCCAGATCAGCCCGGAAAAGGCAAACGCCTGGCCCCTCGCGCAGGCCTGTGGGGAGAACGCGCGTGGTAGGGCCCTCCCGCTCAGCCTCGCCCCCCGCCCCGCGATGGTCAGCTCCGAGCGGCGGCTGTGCCGCCGCAACGATCCTCGGGGGAGGCCTCGGAAGGGGTGTTCCGACACCCCCTCCGATTCTTAGTTAGTGCATGATGGCGCCGCCCGCCACATTGATCGCCTGCCCCGTGATGTAGCCCGCGGCGTCGGAGGCGAGGAAGGCCGCGACCTCCGCCACGTCCTCGGCGGAGGCCACGCGCCCGAGCGGGATCGTCGCGGCTCGGCGCTCGACCTCCTCCTCGCGGAGGGCCGGGTCGTAGCTTCCATCGGGTCGCCGTCCGAGATAGTCCAGCCGGTCGGTGTCGGCCGACCCCGGACAGATGGCGTTGACCGTGATCCCGGCCGGGGCCAGTTCCAGCGCCAGAGCCTGAGTGAGACCGATGAGGCCGAACTTGGAGGCGCAGTACGCGGCCAGCCGCGCATAGCCGAGCTTGCCGCAGTTGGACGACATGTTGATGATGCGCCCGCGGATGCCGAGTCGCAGCATCGCTCCCGCCACCGCCTTGGCGCAGAGGTAGCTACCCTTCAGGTTGACGTCCAGCACGAGATCCCAGGCCTCCTCGGGCAGCTCGGCAACCGGGACGCGGTCGGCCCCCGGCGGAGCGGCCGCGTTGTTGACCAGGATGTCGATGCGGCCGAGTCGCGCGAGGGCCAGCTCGACGGCGGCCGTGATCTGGGTCGCGGACCGCACGTCCACCAGGGCGGTGACCGCGCGGCGCCCGGCCGCCCGCGCCTCGGCGGCCACCGCGTCCAGCCCCGCCCAGCCGGTGGCGGGCTTGGTCGCCACCACCCGCGTCCCGGCGGGGGCGACGTCGGTGAGCACCAGATCGGCGCCATCCGCCGCCAGCCGGCGCGCGATCGCGCGCCCGAAGCCATGCTCGCCGCCACTCCCGGTCACCAGCGCGACCTTGCCCTGGAGCTTCGCCATCGCCGTGCCCTTTCTCGAGTCCGCCCGACCTCCGAGCTCGTCGGGGCTGCGCTTCGCCCGCGTCCGGATGATACCGCGTCGCCCTGGGAGTGTGTCGGAGTAACCCGGCGCCGGCCACCGAGCGCGTGGTGCTTCGAGGAGTGCTCCGAGCGGCGGCTTCGCCGCCGCCACGACGGGGGGGCCTCGGGGGGGTCTTCCGAGACCCCCCCGAAATGACCTAGTGGTGGGGACGGGTTTCGCGCCTCCCGGATTCGTGCGAACATAGGCATCGGCGCCGGCCACCGCTTTCATGGAACCCTACGACGATCGCCGCGCGACGCTCGACCCGGGCCTGACCGCGCTCGCTCTCCGGGGACGGCGGGAGGCCCATGGCCGGTACCCCTTCCTCGAGCGGGCGCTGCGCGCCCGCAAGTGGTGGGTGCTCGGGGCCGGCATTCTCGGCGGTCTCGCCGTGTGGTGTCGCCGGGGACGGCGCGGTCCCGACGTCCCGCCCCGGCCCGGCTCGTCCTGAGCCCGTGGCCGGCTCTGGCCCGCGTGCCGCGCCGAACCGGCCACAAACGTGCCCTTGACAGGCCTCGGACGTCCGGCATAGAGTCCGCCCACACGGCCCCTCCCGAGCCGTGACCGAGCGATGATCACGAGCTCGCCCGACGCCGAGCGCCGCGTCCGGCCGGTCGTCCTGGTCGTGGACGACGACCCCGGGCTTCGCGACTCTTTCCGGCTGATCCTGGAAGACGACTACGAGGTCCTGGAAGCGGCCGACGGTCTCGAGGCCGTCGAGATGGTCCGCACCACCCAGGTGGACCTGGTGCTCCTCGACATCCGCCTGCCCGGCCTCGACGGCATCGAGGTGCTGGAGCAGATCAAGAGCTTCGACGACAAGGTCGAGGTCATCCTGGTCACCGCGGTGCAGACCGTGCGGACGGCCGTGGCCGCGATGAAGCTCGGCGCCTTCGATTACGTGACGAAGCCCTTCGAGGAGGAGGAGATCCTCCCGCTGGTGCGCCGGGCCCTGGAAAAGCGGGCGCTCGATCGAGAGGTCGAGTACCTCCGGTCCGAGCTGGCTCGCCAGCGCGACTTCGATGAGCTCATCGGCCGTCATCCGCACATGCAGCGGCTCTACCAACTCATCGAGTCGGTGGCGCGAGCGCCCGTCACGGTGCTGATCGTCGGCGAGAGCGGCACCGGGAAGGAGCTCATCGCCCGAGCCATCCACCATCAGGGGCCGGCTCGCGACGGGCCCTTCGTTCCGGTCAACGTGGCGGCGATCTCCGAGGGCCTGCTCGAATCCGAGCTCTTCGGGCACGAGCGCGGGGCCTTCACCGGCGCCTTCCAGAAGAAGCTGGGCAAGTTCGAGCTGGCCCACGGCGGCACCCTCTTCCTCGACGAGATCGCGACCCTGCGGGTGGACCTGCAGGCCAAGATCCTCCGGGTCCTCCAGGAGCGCGAGATCGAGCGGGTCGGGGGGACGCGGCGCATCAAGATCGACGTGCGAGTCGTCGCCGCCACCAACGCCGATCTCCGGAAGGCCATCCAGGCCGGGACGCTGCGGGAGGATCTCTACTACCGGCTGAATGTCGTCCAGATCGTGGTGCCCCCGCTCCGTGAGCGCCGAGAAGACATCCCTCTGCTCGTCGATCACTTCGTCCGCAAGTACAACCAGCAGTTCGGCAAGCGCATCGCCGGGGTCTCGCCGAGCGCGCTGGAGCTCCTCCAGGCCTACTCGTGGCCCGGCAACGTGCGCGAGCTCCAGAACATCATGGAGCGCTCCGTCGCCCTGGTCGACGGCCCCATCATCGAGGCGAAGGACCTACCGCTGGACCTCCTGCTGCCGGACCCGCGCGGGCGCGGCGGGTTCGAGGAGCTTCCGCTCAAGGAGGCACGCGAGCAGTTCGAGCGCCAACTGGTCCTGCAGGTCCTCGAGCGGGTTCAGTGGAACCGAAGCCAGGCCGCCCGACTGCTCGGCATGCACCGGAACTCGCTGAAGGCGAAGCTCGAGGCGTGGGGGATCCGGGGGTTGGCCCCGGACACGTGACCCTCGCTGCACTGTGGGCAGTGCACCTTGCACAGTGCACTGTGCAGTGCTCCGCAACGTGTGACCGATAAAGGGGTTCACGCCCCGATCCCCCCGCCGCGACCCGCGACCGACGCCCGGTCACTGTGCGCCGCCTCTCCGCGCGCCGACCGAAGGGCCGGCTCAGGAGGAGCCGGTCGGACCAACGACCAAGGGTACTTAGCGTGGATCGGACCCGCTCGCCGCCCTCGTGGCCTCGTTGTTGCTTTCTCTGCCTCCCCGGAATCCGGTCTCCTCATGGTGAGGGGATCGATCCGGTGGGTCATCGACGAGACGCGAGAGGAGACGAGACATGGCGAAGCTGGTGGCGATTCTCGTGGTGCTGGCGTCGTTCCTGCTCGTGGCACCCGTGATCGAGTCGGGGTCATCCAGCTCGGTGCAGCTCTTCCAGGCCGTCGGCAACGCCGACGACGGCGGCTGGTAGCCGGGGCGATCCAGACCCGGATGTCGAGGTCTCGACCTGGCCGGGCGGGAACGGGAAGGGGGGCCCCACGGGCCCCCCGGCTCGTCCTGGCGTTGCTCCTTGCCCTGCTCGGGCTGGCCGACGCGCCGACCGGCGGGCAGGAGAGTGCGGCGGAGACCGGGCGGCCGCCGGACAGCGGAGCGTACCGCCGCCCTCTCGGGAACGATCCGGCCACGCTCGATCCGGCCCGCATCACCGACGTGTACGGTCGCTCGGTCGCCCAGCAGATCTTCGACGGCCTGGTCCAGTTCGATCAGACCCTCACCATCCGTCCGGCCCTGGCCCAGCTCTGGAAGGCCACCCGGGACGGGCTCGTCTGGACCTTCACGCTCCGCAAGGGTGTGAAGTTCCACCACGGCCGCGAGGTCATGGCCGACGACGTGGTCTACTCGTTGACGCGGCTGCTCGACGCCAGGACGAAGTCCGGCGCGGCCGACCTCTTCCTGACGATCCGGGGAGCCCAGGAGTTCCGCAGCGGCAAGGCCAAGGAGATCGCGGGGCTGACCGTGCTCGACCCCCACACGGTCCAGGTGACCCTGACCGAAGCCACCGTGCCCTTCGTCTCGCTGCTCGCGGTCGGTCAGGCCAAGATCCTGCCCCGGGACCTGGCCGAGCAGCAGGGTGAGGCCTTCGGCACCCAGCCCACCGGCACCGGGCCGTTCAAGTTTGTCCGCTGGGAGCGAGGCCGGGAGATCGTGCTCGCCGCGAACGCCGACTACTTCGACGGGCCGCCCCGCCTCGCGCGCGTCGTGTACCGCATCTTCCCCGGGGAGCAAGCCGACGTCATGTATCAGGAGTTCCGGAGCGGGAGTCTGGAGGACGCGCCGGTTCCGTCCCAGGACTACCGGCAGATCATCGCCAGCCAGCGGTATCTCTACGTCAAGCGGCCCATGTTCAATCTGCGGCACTACGGGTTCAACACCCGGGTCAAGCCCCTGGACGATCGGCGGGTCCGGCAGGCGCTCATCCATGCCATCGATCGCGAGGGACTGATCGCCGAGATCTTCCTCGGCCGTCACGCACTGGCCCGCGGGATCCTTCCCCCCGGAACGCTCGGCTACAACCCCAAGCTTCGAGGCCATCCTCATGATCCCGAGCGGGCGCGCGAGCTTCTGGCCGAGGCCGGATACCCCGGGGGACGGGGGCTGCCGCCGGTCGCCTTCTGGTCCAGCGTGAAGTTCGACGAAGCTCTCCGCGAGCACGACCGGATCCGGCGGGACCTGGAGGCGGTGGGCGTCCGGGCGGAGTTCCACTACCTCACCGACTGGCCGGCGTTCTCGAAGATGATGGCCGAGCGGAAATTCCCCGTCTTCCTGCGCGCGTGGTACGCCGACGTGCCCGATCCCGACAATTTCCTCTTCAAGCTCTTCTACTCCCGGAGCCCGCGCAACTACATGGGCTACGCAAACCCGGCGGTCGACAGCCTCCTGCTCGGGGCCCGGCGGGAGGAGGACCTGGGGCGTCGGGTGGAGCTCTACCGGCAAGCCGAGGAGCTCATCCTGGACGATGCCCCGATCCTCCCGGTCTGGCACTACACCTACGAGCGGCTCTTCCAGCCCTACGTCAAGAGCGTCGAGGTCAACGGCCTGGGGGATCCTTACATCCCCCTCCGGAAGATCTGGCTCGAGCGTCCGCGATGAGCTCCGGTGAGTCCGTGACCCCCGGTGGCGGCGCCGCGAGCCCCGGCAGTCTGCGCCGGCGCTTCGCGTCGCTCCAGGCGAAGTTCCTCCTGGGCGCGGTGCTGGTGATCGGCCTCGTCATGGCGGCGCTCATCGTCATCGTCGAGCACCGCCAGCGGGCGGCGATCGTGGACGAGGTGCAGCGCCGGGGCCTGGTCCTGGCCCAGAACCTGGCGGCGATCTCCTCCGGTCCGCTGCTGCTCTACAACTTCACGGCGCTCGAGCAGAACGTGGTGCGGCTGGACGAAGAGGCCGACGTCGCGTACGCCATCATCCTCGACCCGGAGGGGAAAGTCGCCGCGCACAGCGAGGATCCCGGCCTGGTCGGTACCGTCCTGACCGATCCGGTCTCGACGCGCGCGGCGGCGGCGAAGAATCCCGTCGTCCAGGAGGCGACGGTGGCGCGGCAGGTGGTCTACGACTTCGCCATCCCCGTGGATGTTCAGGGCCAGAAATGGGGGACCGTCCGGGTGGGCCTCTCCCGGCGGCGGATGGAAGCGGAGATCGCCAAGACCCGCCGTGAGCTCGCCCTCCTGGCCGCGGTCATCCTCCTGGGCGGCGGCGTCGCCTCCGCGCTGGTGGCGCGGCGGATCGCCCGGCCGGTCCGCCAGCTGGCCGACGGGGCCGCCGCCATCTCCCGGGGGGAGCTGGCCCAGCGGATCGAGCCGGTCACCTCCGACGAGATCGGCCGTCTGGCCGTCGCTTTCAACCACATGGCCAGCCAGCTCCTCCAGCAACGGGCGGCGCTGGAAGCTGCCCACGCCGAGCTGGGGCGCCGCTTCGCGGAGCTCTCCGACCTCAAGAGCTACACCGACGACATCCTGGGCTCGCTCCCGAGCGGCATCGTCACCGTCGACCTCCAAGGGTGCGTCGTCACCCTGAACTCCACCGCCGAGTCGCTCACCGGCTGCCGGCTGGCGGAGGTCCGCGGCTGCCCCGCCGCCGACGCCTTCGCTCACATCCCCGAGCTGGTGGCGCTCCTCCGCGAGACCGTGTCCACGCGGGCCGGAGGCGCGCTGGTCTCGGGGACCGTGGCCCGGCGGAACACCCCGGCCATCCCGGTGGAGATGACCAGCACGCCGCTGAAGGGCGCTGGCGGTCAGGACCTCGGCGTCGTCGCGGTCCTGCGCGATCTCACCACCGTGCGTCAGCTCGAGGAGCAGCTCCGCCGCTCGGACCGTCTGGCGGCGCTGGGGACCCTCGCCGCCGGTCTGGCCCACGAGATCAAGAACCCGCTCACGTCGCTCCTGACCTTCAGCCGCCATCTCACCCGCCGATTCGGCGACGAGCGCTTCCGGCAGCGCTTCCAGAGCGTGGTGCCTCGGGAGCTCGAGCGGATCAACGGGATCGTCGAAGGCCTGCTCCGGCTTGCCCATCCGACCCGGCTGAGCCTGAAGCCGGTCGACCTCGTCGAGCTTCTCGAGGAAGTGCTGGAGCTCTACGCCAACCAGGTCGAGACGAAGCAGATCACCGTGGCCCGCGAGTACGCGCCCGCCCTGCGGGTAATCCAGGCCGATCGGGAGCATCTCTATCAGGCGCTGGTCAACCTCGTCGCCAATGCGCTCGACGCGATGGGCGAGGGGGGCACGCTCACGCTCCGGACCAGCGGGAGCGGTGGCGCCGACCTGCTGGGATCGTCCGGCGGGTGGACGCCCGACCGCCGAGTCCGGATCGACATCCAGGATACGGGAGCCGGGATCCCGGCCGCCGAGATCCCGCAGGTCTTCAACCCCTTCTTCACCACCAAGGCGACCGGCACCGGGCTGGGGCTGGCCATCGTGCACAAGATCGTGGAGGACCATGGGGGCACGGTGACGTTCCGGAGCCATCCCGGGGCCGGCACGACGTTCACCGTACTGCTCCCGATCACGGTCGGCCGTCCCGCCGAGCGCGGGGGCGAAGGACGGGAGCCGTTCGATCTTCCGAGGCTTTCCCCGTGATCCGCAGGGTGTCGGCTGGCGCTTCGGCCCGGACGCTCGGGGACGAGCGCGACGAGATCGCGGTCCTCGCCCGGATCGTGGAGGTCGCCGGTTCGAGCCTCGCCCTGGAGGAGATCCTCGGGGAGATCGCCCGGGGCGCCGAGGAGCTCTTCGGGACCGAGTGGAACCTGGTGCTGCTGGTGGAAGGCGAGCGCCTGGTTCCGCGCGCGTGGACCGGCTTCGAGTCGCGGGAGCTCCGGGGGCTCAGCTTTCCAGCCGACACCGGGCTTCTCGGCCGGGTCCTGTCCGGTGGTGCCTCGGTCCAGCTCGACCCGGACGCGCTCAGCGAGGCCCGGGCGCTCGCCTCGGTGCTGGCCGGCGTGCGGTCCGGCCTCGCCGCGCCGCTCCAGGCGCGCGGCCGCCGCGTGGGGGCTCTGCTGGCGGCGGCCGGGACGCCCCGACGGTTCTCGCAGCTCGACGAGACGCTCTTGCGAACCCTGGCCGGGCAGGCGGCCCTCGCGGTGGAGCGCGCCCGGCTCGTCGAGGAGCTCCTCCACGCCGACCGGCTCTCGACGGTGGGGCGGATGCTGGCCGGGGTCGCCCACGAGCTGAACAACCCCCTGGCGGTCGTCATGGGGACGCTCGATCTCATCCGGCAGGAGCCGATCGACTCCCGGGTATCCGAGCGGCTCGCGCGCGTGTCCGACCAGGCCCAGCGCGCGGTCAAGATCGTACGCACGCTCCTGGCCCTCGCCCGCAAGCGGCCGACCCAGCGGCGCCCGGTCGATCTCACCGAGCTCCTGGCCAGCACCCTGGAGCTCGGGGCCTACGACTTCAAGAACGCCGAGGTGCGGGTCGTCCGGCGATTCCGGGAGAGCCTTCCCCCGATCCTGGGTGACCCGGATCAGCTCCAGCAGGTCTTCACGAACCTGGTCCTCAACGCGACCCAGGCGATGGACGAGACGCACGGAGGCGGCACGCTGACCGTCGCGACCGATCTGGACCGCGAGGGCGACCGGGTCGTCGTCACCATCACGGACGACGGTCCCGGGATCCGGCCGGAACACCTGCCGCGCCTGTTCGAGCCGTTCTTCACGACCAAGGGCGAGGGGAAGGGCACCGGCCTCGGCCTGGCGATCTGCCGCCACATCGTCGAGAGCCACGACGGCCGCATCCGCGCCGCCAGCGGGCCGGAGATGGGTGCCGAGTTCACGGTGGAGCTCCCCGTCTGCCACCAGACGCCGGGCCACGAGGCGGCGGCCCGGGGCGACGCCGAGGTGGCGCCGATCGGCGGCGTGCGCGTCCTGCTGGTCGAGGATGAGCCGCTGGTGGGCGACATGCTGGCGGACGTCCTGGCCCTCGAGGGGCACCAGGTCGACCGGGCCACCAACGGCCGCGAGGCGCTCGTCCGCGTCGGCTCCCGGCCCTATACCCTGATCGTGAGCGACATTCGCATGCCGGACCTCGACGGTCCGGCCTTCTATGCCGAGCTTCTCGGCGTCAGCCCCGCGCTGGCGCGCCGGGTCGTCTTCGTGACCGGGGACGTGGTGAGCGCCGAGACCCGGCGCTTCCTCGACGAGACCGGGCTCCTCTATCTGGAAAAACCCTTCGCCATCGCGGAGTTCCTGTCGACCGTCCGCCGCGCGTTGACCCAGGGCTGACCCCGCCTCTGGCCGCCGCGGGCGGCATTGACCCCGGAGGCGCGGGCCTCTAGGCTTGGGGAACCGAGTACCCAGCCGATCCTCATCCGCGGAGGACCCGCATGAAAGGCGTGACGCTTCCCACCGAGACCGTGTTCGTCATGGAGATGTCCCCGATCAAGTTCGGCCTCGGCGCCACCGACGAGATCGGGTACGATGCCCGTCGCCTCGGCGTCCGCAAGGTCCTGATCGTCACCGACCGCCACCTCGCCGAGCTGGGTCTCCCCGAGCGGATCGCGGGACTCCTCGGCGAGCAGGGGATCAAGGCCGACACGTACGACAGCGTGGAGATCGAGCCGACCGATCACTCGATCGAGGAGGCCGCCGACTACGCGCGGACCAAGGAGTTCGACGGGGTCGTCGCCGTGGGCGGGGGCAGCAGCATCGACACGGCCAAGGCGGTGAACCTCCTCACCTGCTACCCGGCGCCGCTGCTGGACTACATCAACAAGCCGGTCGGCAAGGGCGTGCCGGTCCCCGGGCCCCTCCGACCGCTGATCGCCGTGCCGACCACCGCCGGGACCGGCAGCGAGACGACCGCGGTCGCGGTCGCCCATATCGTCGAGCAGGACGTCAAGGCCGGCGTATCACACCGGCTGCTGCGCCCGGCCCTCGGGGTCGTGGATCCCCTCAACACGCTCTCGGCTCCGCCCGAGGTCACGGCGGCCGCCGGCGCGGACATCCTGACCCACGCCGTCGAGTCGTACACGACCCGTCCCTACGACGCCCGGCCCAAGCACCACCCCCCCGACCGCCCGGCCTACATCGGCGCCAACCCCGCCAGCGACATCTGGTGCGAGAGGGCGATCGAGTACGTGGGCCGGTACCTCCGGCGCGCGGTGCTGAACGGCCTCGACCTGGAGGCGCGCGTGCACCTCGCGCTGGCGGCCAACTACGCGGGGATCGGCTTCGGCAACGCCGGGGTCCACATCCCGCACGCGCTGGCCTATCCGATCGCCGGGCTCGTCCGCGACTATGTGCCGGCTGGTTACCGGACGGGGCACCCCCTGGTGCCGCACGGGATGTCCGTCATCCTCCCGGCGCCCGCCGTGTTCCGCTTCACGTACCCGACGGCGCCCGAGCGGCATCTCCGCGCCGCCGAGCTCCTGGGCGCGCCGGTCGTCGGGCTCGGCGACGCCGAGCGGCGCGAGGCGCTGCCCCGGGCCCTGATCGCGCTGATGCGCGATGTCGGCCTCCCGAGCGGGCTCGGGGCCATCGGCTACACGGAGGCCGACGTGCCGGCGCTCATCGAGGGGACGCTTCGGCAGCCGCGTCTCCTGGCCGGCGCGCCACGACCGGTCGGGGCCCTCGAGCTGGAGACCATCCTGCGCGATGCCATGCGGTACTGGTGACCGGCCGATCCATCGAGGTCAGAGCCACCGCACGTCCGGCAGTCCAATCGCCGCGTTGATGGCCTCGAGCGGGTTGCCGGCACTGAAGTAGGCGGCGGCCACTTCCGGATGGCCCGCCTTCACGATTCTCACCTGCCCCGCGCCGAGGGCGTCGCGCGCGTGGAGGATCGGTGTCTCGAGCTGCTGCGCCGTGTTGCCCCACAATACGAAGGCGACCGCGCGCGAGGTCGCCTCGCCGACGAGGATCTGAATCACCCGTGACGTGAACGGCGCCCAGAGTCGCTGGTGGGCGTCGCGGACCGCGCCGTCCCAGAGCGAAAACGTCAGCGTCCGGTTCAGCCAGAGCACGCCCTGCCTCCCCCAACCCGGGAAGAGATCGGGCGGCGCCGGGAGGGTAATCGCGCCCGACGCGATGCGCGGGACGATGTCGAGCCGCGGCACCAAGGGGAACTTCGTGAGCACGGCCGCTTGGACGAGGCTCCGCAGGCTCGGGGTCACCCGCCCCGTCTGGATCTGCGCCTGCCAGTCCGTGATGTCACCCTGCTCGAACGCGCGTCCGGTCGCCTGCTCCACCCTCGTGTAGGGATCGTTGCCGAAGATGACGGCGCGCACTCGGACGGGATCGAGATCGTGGAACGCGCGGAAGAAGTGCGCGGGCCAGATCGCGCCGCCGGGAAGCGACGGAGCCACCGCGTCGAAGTCGAGCTCGATGCCATCGAATCGGGGGCGCCACGCGGTCGGCAGTTTCGAGTGCCATGTGCCGAGCATTGCCTGCAAGTCGCTGCGCAGCATCGACGGCTCCTCCCCTCGTGGGCCCGGACCGCTCGCAGCGCGGGTGACCTCGGCCGGCCTGTCGTCGGGCTCGTTCGCGGGCTGGCCCCAGCGTAGGACGGTCGGGAGCCGCGGCGCAACCCCGGGGACACGGGCTGTCTCGGCTCGGAGGGCGGTCCGCAGCGCCGTCACCCGAGGGCGTCTCGGTCATGCTCCGGCGGGTCGTGTATGATGGCGGGGTCGATGGCGCACCAGTACATCTTCACGACCCGGGACCTCCGGAAGGTGGTCCCCCCCAAGCGCGAGATCCTCCGCGGGATCTCCCTGGCCTTCTTCCCGGGAGCGAAGATCGGCGTGCTCGGCCCGAACGGCGCCGGCAAGTCGACGCTCCTCCGCATCATGGCGGGCGTGGACGACGACTTCCTCGGGGAGGCCCGGCCGGCCGAGGGTATCCGGATCGGCTATCTCCCGCAGGAGCCCCGGCTCGATCCGTCGAAGGACGTGCTCGGGAACATCGAGGAGGGCGTGGCCGCCACGCGGACGCTGCTCCGGGAGTTCGAGGCCGTCACGGCGCGGCTCGGTGAGCCGGTCGCCGACGACGAGCTGGTGCGCCTGCTCGGCGAGCAGGCGCGGCTCCAGGACGCGATCGAGGCGTGCGGGGGCTGGGACCTCGACCGGACCGTCGAGATCGCCATGGACGCGCTCCGGGTGCCGCCCGGGGACCAGGACGTCGGCACCCTCTCGGGCGGCGAGGCGCGCCGGGTCGCGCTCGGCCGGCTCCTCCTCGAGCGCCCGGACATGCTCCTCCTCGACGAGCCGACCAACCACCTCGACGCCGAGTCGGTCGCCTGG
>DASYQW010000399.1 GCA_036005065.1 Candidatus Methylomirabilota bacterium
CGGTCCCGACCGTCAGCGCGAGAACCAGGCCCGCCCGCCTCATAGATAGAATTCGAGGTCCTGGGGCGGATGGGCGAACTTCCGCACCTTCGACTGCGCCAGGCCGAGCGCGACGAGCCCCTCGGCCACCTTCACCCCCACCGCCACCGGGTCCAGCACCGGAACGCCGGCTAGCCGCGAGAGCTCGGCGTCGTAGCCGCAGAGACCCGCGCAGGCCAGGATCACCACCTCGGCCCGGTCGTCCGCCACCACCTGCTGGATCCGGGCCTCGAGCTGGCGAAGCGCCTCCTCGCGGTTGGTGACGCATTCCTCCACGTTCATGTTGATGGCGCGGACCGATGCGCACTTGGCCTCGAAGCCGTAGAGCCGCACCAGGTCCTGCTGATAGGGGACGAACTGCTCGAGCATCGTCAGGGTGGTGAAGCGGTGACCGAGGAGGCAGGCCACCGCCATGGACGCCTCGGAGATGGAGACCACCGGAACGTCGAGGGCCTCCTTGAGCGCGTCGATCCCGACCCGGCCGAAGCCGGCCAGGACGACCGCATCGGGCCGATGGACCTTCACGGCCTCCAGGCAGGTCCGGATCATGTAGGCCCCGGAGAGGTAGTCGCCGAGCGCGGAGTCGATGTTGCGGGTGCCGCCCTTGGTCGTGACGCTCACGAGCTCCGTCCCCGGCGCCGCGCCCCGCCGGGCCGATTCCATGATCGCCGCCGTCACCGTTTCCGAGCTGTTCGGATTGATCACCAGGAGCTTCATCGCGTCCTCCTCTCCGCGAGGCCGGCAAGCCACCCGCCATCTTAGCCCCGACCCTTCGCCCGCGTCCACGCCGGGCTTGCACCGCCGGGACGCCCTGGTCTACCATCCCGTTGCCGGCAGCCAACCTCCTGCGCGTGACGTTCACACGAGCCATCGAGATGGCCCGAGGAGGCATGCACGATGCACAGGCGAACCGTCTTCCCTGCCCGGATGACCCGGCGTGACGTGTTGAAGCTGGCGGGCGCCGCGACGGCTTCCACGCTCGGCTTCCCCACCGTCGCTCGCGCCCAGAGGAAGGAGATCGTGGTCGGCGGCGCCGCCAGCCACAAGGCGTTCATGGACCCGACCGTCGTCCCCCTGTTCGAGAAGAAGTACAACTGCAAAATCATCTTCGAAGGCACCAAATCCCTGACCAACCTCGAGAAGATGGTCTCCAACAAGGCCAAGCCCTACCTGTCGGTCGTGATGATGGACGATCCCGTGCTGCTGCTGGCGGTCAAGGAAGACGTGATCGAGAAGCTCACGCCGGCCCGGGTGCCGAATCTGTCGAAGCTGAAGCCGGCGGCGATCCACATGGACGGCATGTGGGTGAACTATCAGCAGCCCTACGCCGGGATCGCCCACAGCACGGACCGGGTCAAGGGCGGCGTGGCTTCGTGGACCGAGCTGTGGGATACGAAGTACAAGGGCAAGGTGATCGTCCCGTCGCTGCAGAACACGGAAGGGCTGGCGAATCTGTTCATGGCGGCTCACCTCGAGACCGGCAAGCCGCTCAAGGAGGCTCAGTACCAGATGGATGCCGCCTTCCGGAAGCTCAAGGCGCTCCGGCCGAATCTCCTGACGGTCTACACGCAGATGCCCCAGGCCTTCAACCTGCTCGAGCAGGGCGAAGCCTGGATGATCGGGGGCGCCCTCTCCTCGTATGCCATGGAGCGGAAGCGGAACAAGGCGCCCCTCGACATGGCCGCTCCGAGGGAAGGGGTGATGGCGATGCCGTCGGGGATCGCCCGGGTGAAGAACGGACCGGAGCCCGAGCTCAGCTACGCCTTCATCAACGAGATGCTCGGCGTGGAATACCAGGCGATCCTGTCCGAGGCGGCGGCTGCCCTCCCCACCAACACGGCAGCGCCCGTCCCGGCCGGCCTGCCCAAGGTCGAGGTGTTCGTGCCCGACTGGGCGTTCGTCGCGACCGAGCGCAAGGGATGGGTGGAGCGCTGGGACAAGGAGATGGCCATCTAAGCTCAAAATCGGAGGGGGTGTCGGAACACCCCCTCCGAAACCTCCCCCGAGGATCGTTGCGGCGGCAAAGCCGCCGCTCGGAGCGAGACATCCGGTGGCGGGGTGGTCAGGCATGAGTCGAGCGCCATATCCCGCGCACTTCTTCACGGACTTTGCCGCTGACCGGCGGCCGACGCTGGCCGCCGGAGGAGGGTGCTCACATGAACGCGACACGTCCATCCCCCTACCGCATTTCCCGCCGTGAGGTCCTGCAGCTCGCGGGGGCGGCCGCCGCGGCCTCGGTCGTCGGCGTCCCCGCCATCGGTCGGGCCCAGACCCGGGAGATGGTGATCGGCGGCGCCGCCGGTCACAAGGTCTTCATGGACCCGGTCATTCCGCTGTTCGAGAAGAAGTACAACTGCAAGATCATTTACGAGGGCACCCGATCGCTCGTGAACCTGCAGAAGATGCAGTCGAACAAGGACAAGCCCTATCTTTCCATCGTGCTCATGGACGACCCGGTCATGATCATGGCCATGGAGGAGGGGCTGCTCGACCGGCTCACCGCCGACAAGGTCCCGGCCCTGAAGAAGCTCAAGCCGGCCGCCATCCACATGGACGGCATGTGGGTCAACTACCAGCAGCCATGGACCGGCATCGGCTACAACACCGACCGGCTCAAGGGCGGGGTGGACTCCTGGACCGCGCTGTGGGACGGGAAGTACAAGGGCCGGGTGGTGGTGCCCTCGCTGCAGAACACCGAGGGCCTCGGCGTCTTCTGGATGGCGGCCCACCTGGAGACGGGCAAGCCGCTCAAGGACGCCCAGTACGAGACCGACGCGGCCTTCAAGAAGCTCCGGGCCCTGAAGCCGAACCTGCTCACCATCTACACGAACATCCCCCAGGCCTTCAACCTGCTCGAGCAGGGGGAGGCCTGGATGATCGGGAGCGCCTTCTCGATCAACACCTTCGACCGGAAGCGCAAGGGGGCGCCGGTCGACCTGTCGGCGCCGAAGGAGGGGACCTTCGCCATGCCCTCCGGGATCGCCAAGGTCAAGAACGGCCCGCAGCCGGAGCTCAGCTACCAGTTCCTGAACGAGTTCCTCGGTCCCGAGTACCAGAAGATCACCGCCGAGCTCGCCGCCGCGCTCCCGACGCACGTGGACGCGCCCGTCCCGCCCGGGATGCCGAAGAGCGAGCCGTTCGTCCCCGACTGGGCCTTCGTGGCCAAGCACCGCAAGGACTGGGTCGAGCGCTGGGACAAGGAAATGGGGGCGTGACGCGGTCCGCGAGCGCGGACCGGCTCACCGAGGTGCCCTCGAACGAGCTGGGGGGTCGGGTCCGGCAATGGGACCGGGCCGAGACCCGAGCAGCCCTAGGACGCAGGGAGGAGGCGGGCCGAGGCGTATGCCGCATACGTTGAGGCCCGCCGACGACCGAGGACGACGGGATGCGACGGGGATCGGCCCGGACCGGCTCACCGAGCGCCGGGAGCCCCCCTCCGCCGCGGAAGGGCTCGCCTACCTCGACGTCGCGGGCGTTCACAAGCGGTTCCGGGAGACGATCGTCCTGGTGGGCCTCGACCTCCAGGTCCGGGCCGGCGAGTTCGTCTCCCTGCTCGGGCCCTCGGGCTGCGGCAAGACCACGCTCCTGCGAGTCATCGCCGGCCTCTTACCGGCTGAGCGCGGCCTGATCCGGCTCGACGGCGTCGACCTCACGCGGCTGCCCGCGCACAGGCGCAACATCGGTGTCGTCTTCCAGAACTATGCCCTCTTCCCCCACCTGACGGTGGCCGAGAACGTGGCCTTCGGCCTGCGGGCCCGCGGCCGGCCGGCGCCGGAGATCGTCGAGACGGTGGCCCGGGCGCTGGCGCTGGTCCGGCTCTCCGAGTACGGGGCGCGCTCGATCTTCGCGCTGTCGGGCGGCCAGCAGCAGCGGATCGCCGTGGCCCGCGCGCTCGCGGTGAAGCCCAAGCTCCTGCTGCTCGACGAGCCGCTCTCGGCGCTGGACCGGAAGCTCCGCGAGACCATGCAGATGGAGCTGCGGCACCTCCTGCGGGACCTCGGCATCACCGCCATCTTCGTCACCCACGACCAGGACGAGGCGCTGGTCATGTCCGACCGCATCGCCGTCATGAACGCCGGCCGTATCGAGCAGTTCGACGCCCCTGCCGCCATCTACACCCGGCCGGCGACGCCGTTCGTCCTCGACTTCGTCGGCATGTCCACGCGACTCCACGGCACCGTGTCGCAGGCCGACGGCGGCGAGATCCTGGTCGACACGGCGGTGGGACGGGTCCGGGCCCGGGCCCGGCTGGCTCCCGGCACGCGCGTCCTCGTCGCGGTGCGGCCGGAAGAGCTGCGGCTCGGTCCCCCGCAGGGAAACCGGGACAACGCGGTGGAGCTCCGCGTCCGCGACCCGGTGTTCCTCGGCTCGAAGCTGATCCTCCACTTCCAGGCCCCGGAAGGGGACCGGGCCGTCGCCGAGCTGCCCCCCGCGGCCGGGAACGGCCTCGCCCCGGGTGACCGCGTCACGGTCAGCTGGGACGTCGCCGTCACCATGGTCTATCCCGCCGCGTGACGACGGCGACCCGCCCGGCAGCCCTCCCGGTCGGCCTCGCGGCCGAGCGCCTCCGCGACCGCTTCGACCCGATGTCGCTGCTGGCCGTGCCGGGCACGGCCTATCTGTTCGTCGCCTTCGGGGTCCCGCTCGGTCTCCTCCTGCTGAGCAGCGTCTACAGCGCCGACGGGTTCAGCCTGGCGAACTACGTCCGGTTCTTCCGGGACCCCTTCAGCTGGACGGTCATGTGGAACACGCTCAAGGCGGCGCTCCTGACCACGCTGCTCTGCCTCCTGGCCGGGTATCCCGCGGCCTTCGCGCTGGCCCGGGCTGGCGGTGTGCTCCAGACCCTTCTCCTGGTGGCGCTGATCCTGCCGCTGTCGGTCGGAGTGGTCGTGAAGGCTTTCGCCTGGACGATCCTGCTGCGGAGTGACGGCATCGTGAACCAGCTCCTGCTCCTCCTGCGCCTCGCCGACGAGCCCGTCCGCTTCCTCTTCACGCAGACCGGGCTCGTCCTGGGCGCGGTCAACGTCTTCCTCCCGTTCATGGTGCTGCCGATCTTCGCGGTGGTGAAGCTGATCGACCCGCGCCTCGGCGAGGCAGCGGCCACGCTGGGCTCGAGCCCCGCCCACCGGTTCCTCCACGTGACGCTGCCGCTGTCGATGCCGGGGGTGATCGCGGGCGTGGCGTTCGTCTTTTCCATGTCGGTGTCCATGTACGTGATCCCCACGCTGTTGATCGGGGACCGGTACAAGACGCTCTCGATCCTGATCGCCCGGTCGTTCCTGTTCATGCGCGACCGGGCACTGGGCTCGACGGCCGCCGTGGTGCTGCTGCTGATCGCCGTCGGGGTGGTCGTGGCCAGCGCGGCGCTGACCCGCAGCCCGCAGGCGAGCCGCTGATGGGCATCGAGCGGGTCGCCGCGGTCACGATGTGGACGGTCATGGCCGCCGTCGTCCTGATCCTGCTGTCGCCACTCATCGTGACGGTGGCCGTGTCCTTCAGCTCGTCGCCGGTCTTCAATCTCCCGCCGCCCGAGTGGTCGCTCAGGTGGTACCAGCGGACGATGACCCGGGAGAGCCTGTGGGCGTCCGTGCGACTGTCGGTGGAGATCGCCCTCCTGTCGACCGGGGTCTCCCTGGTGCTCGGCACCTTGTGCGCGATCGCGGTGGCGCGGGGGACCTTCCCGGGGAAGACCGCGGTGGTGACTTTCATGGTCTCCCCGCTCATGATGCCGGGCCTCGTCCTCGGCGTGGCGATCCTGCAAGCCTTGCGGGAGGTCGGCCTCCGCGACGCCTGGGCCGGGCTCCTCATCGGGCACGTGGTGATCACCCTCCCCTACGTGACGCGCACCGTGCTGGCCAGCCTGTCGCTCTTCGACTTCACCCTCATCGAGGCGGCCCGGACGCTCGGCTCCTCGTACCCCCGCTCGCTGCTCAAGGTCATGGTGCCGGTGCTGGCGCCGGCTTTCCTCACCTCGGGCCTCTTCGCGTTCCTGGCCTCCATGGACAACTACCCGATCTCGATCTTCCTCATCGACGCCCGTAACAAGACCCTGCCGATCCTGATGCTCCAGTACCTGGAAGAGAATCCGGACCCGACCATCGCCGCCGTCTCCTCGGGGTTGATCCTGCTCACCATCGTCGTCCTGCTGCTCGCCGATCGCCTGGTGGGCCTCCGCCGCCTGGCCGACTTCTGAGCGGCGGCGCCGAGTATGGTCCTCGGTAGCTCCCCTCCGAGCCTTGACATGCGAAGGTGAGGGATGCCTCACCGCCGGCGCGAGCCGGCTCAGCCGCCGTAGAGCAGCGATCCCGGCGTCGTCAGCCGCTCGCCCGTCTCGAGCAGCGTCTTCAGGCCGGAGAGGATCATCGGCCAGCCGCCGTAGAGCTCCTTGTTGGCGTCCTCGCGAAGCTCGTCGTGGGTGACGGTCAGGCGGCTGGAGTCGCCGACCGGCTCGATCTCCCAGGTGACCCTCGAGGTTCCCTCGCGCTTCACGTCCTCGCTCCAGAGCGCCCTGAAGCTCTGGACGAGCCGGCGCGGCGGGTCGACCTCGAGATTCTCGCCCTCCGCCAGGAGCCCGGGGGCGCGCGGGTGACTCGCCTCGTAGCGCGAGCCGGGTGTCCAGTCGGATCTCACCTGCATGCCGAAGGAGTACCGGCTCCTCATCTCGCGGTCGGTGATCGCTTCCCAGAGGCGCTCCGGGGTCGTCTTGATATAGATCTCGAAGACCTTCTCCATGCGTTCCTCCAGTCCGCGCTTGAGCCCGCTGAGCGCTGCGGCCCAGACGAACGTCTGCCCTCCGATGGTTCTCCGAGACGCGCCGTGCAGCGAGAATTGGATGGCGCGCACGGCGTAGCCCCGCGTGTCCTGCTCCGCGGCGTACTCGAGGCCAAAGGGGAGGACGTCTCCGGGCCGGAGCTTGAGATGCGGAATTCCCGCGGCGACGTCGAGCACCCGAAACACGCCGTGCCCCAGGTCCTCGAGGAACGGCCGCTCGCCCCGGTGTTCACGAAGCCTTTCGAGCGCGATACCCTTCGGCGTGAGCAGAAGCCGGGCGCTCCCCGGATTGACGGGCCTGGCCGACGCATCCAGGAGCTCAAATGCGATCTGAACGTCCATGTCGCGCTCCGTGTAGTTGGCGACGACCATGTGACCGAGCTGCATCTTGCCGATGGGCACGATGTGGATGTTGCGCCAAGCGACCTTGCTGAGATTCAGCACATTCTGCTGGAGATTCGGGCCCTGAAATCCCTCGAACTCCGGCGACGCCGGCGTGGCGATCTGGGCCAGCAGGCAGAAGTGGCCGTCGTTGCCGTAGTTCGCGGGATCGGGCGCGGCCGCCCAGACGAAGACATTCAGCTGGCTCTGTCCAGGCGCGATCGCCGCCACTGATTGCGACGGCGCAACGGTTCCACCGTCCAGGGCAACCGTGCCATCCCACGGCGCGGGCCACGACAAACCGGTTTTCGCCTTGGCCCAGTAGAGCCTGACGATCTCGCCGCCGCCACTCGCCGACAGGCCTTTGTTGTTGATGCGCACATACACGTAGCATTGCGACCCGCCGATGATGGGCTCGCCGACGGTCAGGCCATCGTTGTTCTGCCTGACCCAGACGTCGATGCTTTCCCAGGCGACGGAGGTCGTGGTGTTGGGTTCGACTCCCGGGTCGGCCGCATTGTCCCGAATGTAGAGGACGGGCGCCTTGGTATTGACCAATGCAATGCCGCCATTCCCGGGATCGGTCGACACGATGTCGAGATCGTTGGCGGCCGTCGACGTCCCGATCGCGGCAATCGTCGCGATGTCATACCCGCGACCTTTGCCGGCCTTCTCCTCGTTGACGAAGATGCGCCCAGCCGCACGGTCCACCTGCAAGCCGCCGAACTGCGGCCGCGCCCCAAGATCGTTGCTGAGATTCGGTACCTGGTAGATAGAGAAGTCGCTGTTGCTTTGGGCGAGCGCCGGTGTGAAGGTTCCTCCCGGCGCTGTCGCCAGTACGGCCGTCTGGATCGCCGGCGCCAGCTGGACCAGCGACGTGCGCAGGTTTTGGACGCCTCCCGCGCCGCCGTCGTTGTTGTTGGCGACCCACAGGTTTCCGGCGGCGTCGAAATCGAGCCCTTCCGGCTCGGCGAACAGGTGGCTGGAGTTTCCGTTCAACGCGGCGTTCGTGTTGGCCACGGGGATGGCCGCATTCAGGTTCGCCAGCACATGGTAGGTGTTGGTGCCACCGAGATTCGCCGCGTCGAAGACGACGAGACGGTGATTCTTGTAGTCGCTGACCCAGAGGTTGCCCGCGGCGTCGAAGGCGAGGTTGGCGAAATAGGAGGTCGCTCCGGCGTTGCCCAGATCGACCCGCGTCGCGTAGTTGTCGACTGCCGCACCCGCTGCGCCCGGGTAGGCCTTGGCCGTGCCGGTGTATCTGAAGATGTGGTTGTCCAGAAAATCACCCTCGGCCGCGTAGAGATTGCCTGTCGAGTCGAAGGCCATGCCGACGTAGTCATTGCCGTCCAGGGTGAACACGAAGGTCCGGGCGATCGCCTGTTCGGGCTGCGTCAGGTAATTCGGTACTTTGAAAATGCACTGCGAGTTGAACGAGCTGTTCGCGATGAACAAATCGTTGCCGTTCAACGCACACGCATTCGCCCTGGCGGTCTTGCCGGGAATGAGCGACGTCAGCACCGTCTGAACATTGATCGTGTAGGGCGGTCGTGGAACCGTGGCGAGTGTCACAGGATCGGCGATGTACGATTTGACCAGCGCATTCGTATATTCCGGTACGACAAGCGGCTTCGTCAGTTGGATACTCATATCGAGTCTCCTCAGTACCTTTAGACGAACTCTGCCGCGCGTCTGCCCACGTTCGCGCAGCCCGGACCGGCGGCGCCCGTGATATTCGCCGTCAAGTCCGTGGTGAACCAGAGCTCATAGGTCCCCTCGTCGATCAGCAGCGACAGGACCGGTGAGCCGGAGTTCTTCACGTTCTGGTTGTAGGGATCGTCCCCGTGATCGAGATATAGGTGCTCGGTCACGAAATATGCCAGCTCGTGGCCGCAGACCCACACCGGCTGCACCGGGATGTTGACGGCGCGGAGCACGGCACCGAGGAAACCGACGCTGCCGTGGCAGCCGGCCGTCCAGTGCCGCACGCCCATGCCTGGATTGTTCGCGTCGACCGTCCCGTTCACGATCTTCGAAAGCGGTGGATAGCCGCGATACTGCCAGATCGCGTTGAAGTTGGCGAACGTGTCCGTGCCGTAGAAGTGGACCATGTTCTGCCGCATCCACTGGAGCACGTTGCCGATCGTGTCGAGGCGCGTGGCGCCGATGAGTCCCGCCTGTTTGAGCCACGGATACGTCCACATCGGCGGCGCGAACGCGGTCTTCGGCAGGTTGGCCTCGCGCTTGGCGGGAACGTATGCCGAGTACGTTCCCATGCCGTAGTACGTGCCAAAGATATTCCACGCCATCGTCGTGCTGTCGAGCAGATACCGCAGGGCCTCGTCGCTGTAGGTGAGGATACTCCACGGCAGCCGCCCCTTCCGCTGCGCGGCCAGCGTAAAACCGACGTGGGCGATGTACAGCTTCCACATGTACGCCGGCGTGACGGACTGTATCGCGGTGACGGTGTCCAGGTTCACGTTGGGATTCACGTTCACCGGCCGGTCGGTGAGGCCGTTGGGATCGATCGACTTCGGGTAGGCGCCGCACTCGAACCACACGCACGCGTCGCGGTAGGCGTTGATCAGATCGGTCTGCCGAGCGGGCGCCCAATTCGGCCACGCGATCTTGTGGCTCTGCGTCGGCGCGGCGTACGCGTTCGAGGTGCTCGCGGGCAGGTGCTGCCACTGGATCGCGTTGGCGACATTCGGATGCCGCGTCAGCCAGGTGGACAGGCTGGGCTGCGCTTTCGTCCGGACATACCGGTAGAGCCGCCAGCGGCAGGGGTCGAGGAAGTCAGACAACGACCACGGCATGGCTGAGGCTAGGTCATTTCGGGGGGGTCTGGGAAGACCCCCCCGATGCCCCCCCTCGGTTGCGGCGGCAGAGCCGCCGCTCGGAGCGCTGCTCGACGCATCGCCCGCGCGGGGCGAGTTGCCGGGTTACTCCGATACACGCCTAGGCCGCATCAACGCACCCCGAAGAGTCCGATCCAGTGGCGGGCGATCTCGTCGCGGCGGGCGAACCAGACCCGGCCCCGGTCGCGCATGTGGGTGATGACGCGCTCGAGCGCCCCGATGCGCCCGGGCCGCCCGATCATCCGGAGGTGGAGACCCACCGACAGCATCTTCGGGGCCGTGGCCCCTTCCCGCCACAGGCAGTCGAAGGCCTCGGCGACGTACTCGACGAAGTCGCCCGCCGTGACGAACCGCTGCACGCCCTGATGGAAGTGCATGTCGTTGGTGTCGAAGCTGTACGGGACGACCAGGTGCGGCCGGCCGGCCACGGTCACGAAGAAGGGCAGGTCGTCCGAGTACGCGTCACTGTCGTAGAGAAACCCGCCGTCCTCGACGAGCAGGCGGCGGGTGTTCGGGGACGGGCTCGAGCGCGTATGCCAGCCGACCGGCCGGAGCCCCGTCGCGTGCCGGATGGCCTCGACCGCCCGGGCGATCCGGGCGCGCTCCTCGGCCTCCCCCAGGCCGGCGTGGGACTCCCACCGATAGCCGTGCGCCGCCACCTCGTGGCCCCGGCGGACGGCGTCGGCGGCCAGCCACGGCGAGAGCTCGACCGCCCGGCCGCAGGCGTGGAGCGTGGCCCGCACTGAGACGCGGTCGAGGGCGTCCATGACCCGCCAGTATCCGGCGCGGGTGCCGTACTCGAAGTGACTCTCCATGCAGGCGTCGGGCACGCCCACGACCTCGTCGGTGACCTCGTAGACGGCCTCGTTCCGCTCGTCGCCCGCCGACAGCGCCAGCTCGGCGCCCTCTTCGACGTTGACGACGATGGACACCGCCACCCGGGCCTCACCCGGCCAGCGGGCGTGGGGCGGCTGGCCGCCGTAGCCGAAGAAGTCGCGGGCCATCAGGCTTGGGGGGGGGCGACGAGGCGGTCCTTGACCCGGATGTCGCAGTCGACGGCGTCCGCGGTCACGCCACGATCCGGGTGCCGGCGTCGCCCTCGATCGCCGTCCGCACCCGATCGAGCGACGTGATGATCGCCTCGCGCCCGCCCGCCTCCACGAAACGCACCCCCGCCTCCACCTTCGGGCCCATCGACCCCGGCGGGAACTCACCGGCGGCCAGGAGGGCGCGGGCCTCGGCCACCGTGAGCCGCTCGATGCCGATCTCCTGGGGCGTGCCGAAGTTGACGGCCGCGCGCTCGACGGCCGTCAGGATCAACAGGCGCTCGGCGCCGAGCGCGGTGGCCAGCGCCTCGGTCGCCAGGTCCTTCTCGACGACGGCCTCCACTCCCCGGTAACCGCTCGGCGTCTCCACCACCGGGACGCCCCCGCCGCCGCAGGCGATGGCGACCGCGCCGGCCTTCGAGAGCCGGCGGACCAGCTCGACCTCCAGCACGCCCAGCGGGCGGGGCGAGGCCACGACCCGCCGGAACCCGCGCCGGGCCTCCTTCACGAGGATCCAGCCCTTGGCCCGCGTGAGCTGCTTCGCTCGCGCCTCCGTGTAGTAGGGACCGATCGGCTTGGTCGGCCGGGAGAACGCCGGGTCGTCGGGATCGACCACCACGCGCGTGATGACCGTGGCCACCGGGACGTCGAGGCCGCGCGCGCGGCAGAGGTTGCCGAAGACCTGCTGCATCGCGTACCCGATCGATCCCTGCGTCTCGGCGCCGCAGAGATCGAGCGACAGCGGGGGGACGGTCCGCTGCGCCAGCTCCATCCGGAGGAGCTCGTCGCCCACCTGGGGCCCGTTGCCGTGGGTGAGCACCAGCCGGAACCCGGCGGCGACCACCTCGACGAGAGGGGGCAGGCTTCGCGCGAGGGCGCGGAACCACTCGTCCGGCTTGGCCACGCCACCCGGCTCGCGCAGCGCGTTGCCGCCGATGGCGACGACGAGGAGATGAGGGTCGCGCCCCTCAGGCATCCACCGCCCCGCCGGCCTCGGTGTCCCCGGCCAGCCGTGTCGCCAGCGCCTCCAGCGCGGCGGTGAAGCAGCCGAGCGGCGCCCGCACGACCCCGGCGCCGACCTGCCCGGTGCCGGGCTTTCGCCCCGCGATCCCGGTATTGATGAGCGGGGTGATCCCGGTCGCCACCACCCGGCGGACGTCGATGCCGAGGGGTGCCCCGCGATCCTGCTGGGCGGGGATGCGGAAGTGCGGGTGCTCGCCGAGCGTGATCTCCCGCATCTCGTCCGTGATACGGAGGGCCTCGGCGAGCCCGCCGGCCCCCACGAAGCGGGCCACGGCCGGCGAGGCGGCCATGGCCATTCCGCCGAGCCCGACGGTCTCGACGATGGCCGAGTCGCCGATGTCCGGGTTCGCGTCCGGCGGCCCGAAGCCGGGGAAGAAGAGCCCGTCCGGCGTGTTGACGGGGGCGGTGAACCACCGGCTGCCGCAGCCCCCCACCCGGATCCCGAATTCCGTGCCGTTCCGCGCCATGGTGGCCACCACGCTGGCGCGCGGCACCGCGAGGGCCGGCTCGGCGGCGGCCTTGGCCGCCGCCATGGCGAGGTTGAGGAAGAACTGGTCGTTACCGGCGATGAAGTCGACGAGACGCGCCAGCGCCGGGCCGGCGGCCTCCCGGACGAGGGCCGGAAGGAGGGCGCGCACGAACAGGGACGAGGCGGCCACATTGCGCTGGTGCATCTCGTCGCCCATCCAGAGCGCCTGGCCCATGAGGGGCCGGAGCTCGAGGCCCCCCAGGCGGCGGAGCGTGCGGCCGAGCAGCGGGCCCGCTTCGTCGCGGAGCCACGCGAGTCGCTCGAGGACGGGCGCGTCGCTGGCGCCGAAGCGGAGGACGCGCCCGAGCCCCTCGTTGATGGTGACCGCCGCCCGGGCGCCGAACGTCCGCTCCTCGACGACGAACACCGGCATCGAGGGCGTGATGAGTCCGGTCATCGGGCCCACCGCGCCCCGGTGATGACAGGGCTCGAAGCGGACGTCGCCCCGCGCCGCCATCCGCGCCGCCTCACCGTCGGTGACCGCCCAGCCCTCGTGGCGGAGGGCGCCCACCACCGCTCCCTGGAGCATCGGGCACATGGCGTCCCAGGCGATCGGCGGCCCCGCGTGGAGGACGGTGCCGGCCTCGAGGGAGAGCGCCTCCGCGGCTGGCCGGCAGTCCACCAGGACCGGTTGGGCCTCGCCGAGCCGCCGCAGCGCCTCGGCATTGGCGGCCTTCACGCTCATCGCCCTCACTCCGCCGGCGGGGCCTCGGGTGGCGCGGTCGACCCGATGCCCCGCGCCCCCAGGCTGTCCCGGGACTCCAGCTCCGCGTCCCCCGCCGTCCGGTAGTGGGCGAGGGCGGCCTCCACCCCGGCTCCCGGCGCCGCCCGCCAGCCCTCGCGACGGAGGACGGCTTCGAGCGCCACCAGGCACAGGAGGACGTTCTCGCGACGCGCCGAGTAGCCGAGTGTCCCGATGCGCCAGATCCGGCCCTGGAGCGGCCCGAAGGCCGCGCCGATCTCGATCCCGAAGTCCTGGAGGAGGCGCTGGCGCACGCGGAGCTCGTCCACACCCTCCGGCACCACGACCGGTGTGAGCATCGACAGCCGGTGGGCCGGCGGCTCGGCGCCGAAGAGCTCGAGCCCCAGCGCGGCGAGGCCGGCCCGGAGGGCGTCCCCGTGCAGGCGATGGCGCTCGAAGCGGGCCTTGAGCCCCTCGACCCGCACCGCCCGCAACGCCTCCCGGAGTCCGTAGACCATCGCGGTCGGCGCCGTGTGGTGGTTGAAGCGCGCCGGGCTCCAGTAGCTGGCGAGCTGCGCGAGGTCGAGATAGTTCGACTGGACCTTCCGCCGGCGGCCGCGGAGCACCGCCTCCGCCCGGGCGTTGTAGGTGAGGGGGGCCAGGCCCGAGGGACAGCTCAGACACTTCTGGGTCCCGCCCACCACCACGTCGAGGTCCCAGCCGTCCGTCGCCACCTCGGCGCCCCCGAGGGTCAGCACGGCGTCGACCACCAGCAGCGCCTCGTGGGCACGGGCCAGCCGCGCGATCTCGGCGAGCGGCTGGAGGACGCCGGTGGACGTCTCGCCGTGCACCATCGCGACCAGCTTGGTCCGGCCGCCGGCGAGCGCGCGGGCGACGGCGTCGGGCTCGACGATCCGCCCCCACTCCGCCCGGACCGGCACGACCTCGGCCCCGCAGCGCTCGGCGATCTCACCGAAGAGCAGGCCGAACCGCCCGCACTCCCCGACCACCACCCGGTCGCCCGGCTCGACGAAGGACGCGAGGGCCGCCTCCAGACCCGCCCGCCCGGTGCCCGAGACCGGGAAGGCGCGCGGGTTCGCCGTCTGGAACGCGAAGCGCGAGAGCTCCATCACCTCGTTCATCACCACCGTGAACTCGGGGTCGAACTGGCCGACGAGCGGCGTGGCCATCGCCCGGAGCACCCGCGGATCGGCCATGCTGGGACCCGGACCCAGGAGGATGCGCGGACTCGGCGCGAGATCCGCGTACTCGTCAGGCATGGGCCAGCTCTTTTCCGCGGCGCGGCAGGAGTCGCCCGTCCGGCAATCCCTCGATCCGGCCCGTCCGATACACGACCCGGCCGCGGCTCACGGTCACCACGACCGCGCCCCGGAACGTCCGTCCCACGTACGGGCTGTGCGGATGCCGGTACCAGAGGTCGGCCGCCTCGAGCCGGAACTCGCGATCGAGATCGACCAGTGCCAGGTCGGCGTCTGCCCCGACCGCGATCTGGCCCTTCCGGGGAAAGAGCCCGAAGCGGCGAGCGGGATTCGTGGCCGTCACCTCGACGAGGCGGCCGAGGGGGACCCGGCGGCCCCAGTAGCCCTCCGTCAGGAGCACCGGCAGCGTCGACTGGGCGCCCGAGATACCGCCCCAGGCCGCGAAGAAGTCGTCCCCGGGCGGCGCCTTGAGGGCCGGCGGCGCCGGCGAGTGATCGGAGACGACCATGTCGATGACCCCCTCGGCCAGTCGCTGCCAGAGGCCCTCCACCTCGGCCGCCCCGCGCAGAGGCGGCGCGCACTTGGCTACCGGACCGAGGCGCACCACGTCGTCCTCGGTGAGGGTCAGGTAATGGGGACACGTCTCCACCGTCACGTCGGTCCCCACCCCCCGCCAGCGCCGGGCGGCGTCCACGCCCTGAGGGCTCGAGACGTGCAGGACGTGGAGCCGCGCGCCCGCTTCGGCGGCGAGACAGGCCGCCCGGGTGATGGCCTCGACCTCCGCCACGATCGGCCGGGAGCGGCAGTAGTCGCGAGCTCCGCAGCGGCCCTCGGCCCGGGCCCGCGCGGCGAGGCCGCCGGTCATCACGTCGCTCTCGGCGTGGACGCCGACCGGCACGCCCGTCCCCGCGGCGGCGACCAGCCCCTCGTAGAGGGCGAGGTCGTCGACGGCCGGGTAGTCGTCCACCCCGCTCGCCGACATGAAGGCCTTGAAGGCCACCACGCCCAGCGCCGCCAGCTCCGGAAGCTCCCGCCGGTTGTCCGGGACGAGACCGCCCCACAGGCCGAAGTCGACGAGCGCCGTCCCGGTCGCCCGGGCGACCTTGCGCTGAAAGGCCGCTGCGCCGGTGGTCGGTGGCGTGCTGTTGAGCGGCATGTCGCAGAAGGTCGTCACGCCGCCGGCGGCCAGGGCCCGGCTGCCGGTGGCGAACCCCTCCCAGTCTTCGCGTCCCGGCTCGTTCAGGTGCACGTGCGGGTCGACGAGCCCCGGCAGCACGTGGAGTCCGGTGGCGTCGAGCTCGACGGCCGTCTCACCGCCGAGATCGGGACCGACCTCGACGATCACGCCCGCCCGACAGGCGATGTCCGCCCGGCGCTCCCCGGCCGGCGTGACGATGGTGCCGCCGCGGACGAGCAGGTCGGCCCTACCACCCGTCACTGGCGGGGTCTCCTTTCCCGGGACGCCCGCCGCCAGGCCAGGCGGTCGATCGGGAGCGGCACCCGGTGAGCCTCGTCGATCATGGCGCGCCACAACGGCTCCAGCCGGCGGGCGATCCGGAAGCACCGCGCCTGCTCCGCCCGCAACCGCTCGCCGATGGCCTGGACTCGGTCGGCGGCGGCGATCAGGTCGGCCGTCACCACGCGCCCGTCCTCCACGACCACGCGACCGTCGACCAGCACGGTTCGCACCGCGTGGCCCGCCTCGGCGTAGACGAGCTGGGCCACGGGATCGCGGAGGGGGACGAAGGACGGCGCCCGCCGGTCGAGGAGCACGAGGTCGGCGCGCTTGCCGGGCTCGATGCTGCCGATGGCGTCGTCCCACAAGGCGCTGCGGGCGCCGCCCTCGGTGGCCATCTGGAAGGCCTCGGCCGGCGTGACCCACCGGCGATAGTCCGGGTCCGTGACGTTGTGGAGGATCGAGGCGACCTTCATCGCTTCCAGGATGCTCTGGCCGTCGTTGCTGCTGGTGCCGTCACAGCCCAGCGCCACGTTGACCCCGGCGCGGTGGAGCGCCCGTACCGGCGCGATGCCACTGGCACAGCGGAGGTTGCTGACCGGGTTGTGCACGACGGTGGCCCCCGCCCGGGCGACGCGGCGGATGTCGTCCTGATCCAGCCAGATGCCGTGCATGATGGATGTGCGCGCGGACAACACCCCCAGCCGGTCGAGATGCGCGATCATGCTCATCCCGTACTTCTTCGGGCCCTGAACCGCCTGCACGCGCGTCTCCTGGACGTGGATGACGTACGGGAAGCCGTGGTCGGCGGCGAGCCGGTGGACACCCTCGAGCAGGGTGTCGGTGCAGCGCTGCGGCGCCGAGGGGTTCACGATGAACCGGGCCAGCCCGCCCAGGCGGTCCTGCGTCCGGATGTTGCGCCGGCTGAAGGCGAGGAGCGCCCGCGCGTTTGGCACCCGGACCTGGGTGAAGCCGCGCAGGAGGGTCCGCGGGATCCGCGCCGGATCGATCGGCAGCGTATCGTAGAGTCGCCGGTCCATCACCTTGACCGAAACCCAGGCCCGGATGCCGCTGTCCCGGTACGCCTGCATGATGGCATCCACCAGCTCGTCCCGGAAGTCCCCGTACATGGAGATGTCGTCGACGACCGCTGTCACGCCGTTCCGCAGCATCTCGAGGCAGGGCAGCAGCGTCCGCCAGTAGACCTCGTCCGGCGTGCGCGGGCGCACGCCCAGCACGGGGTGGCCGTAGAGGGCCCAGATCTCCATCGGGCGGGCCGGGACGGCGCCGCGGTTGAAGGTCTCGTAGGTGTGGCAGTGGGCGTTGACCAGCCCCGGGATCACGATCCGCTCCGTCGCGTCGAGCACGCGGTCGACCCGGCTGGCCGCGCCGGGCAGGGTGCGGCCGACGGCCACGATCCGTCCGTTCTCGACCAGGACGTCCGCCCGCGGCAGGACCCGCCGGAAGGCGCCCGGCACGACCGTTCCCCCGTGGATCAAGAGTCGCATCGTCTTTAGTCGAGCTCGGGGCGGCAGCGCCGGCCGCTCGCTGCGTCCCGTCGTCCCCACGCGGCCATGTCTCGCATCAATTCCTCCCCGCCTCCTGGCTCGCGCGCGCTTCGAACACGCGACAGGCGCCGAGGTCGGCGACGGCCACCCCGACGCTGGCGCCCACGTCCGTCCCCCGCGCGCCGGCGGCGCCCGCCCGGGGGGCACTCACCCGGAGGCGCGTGCCATCGTCCAGCGTCACCTCGTACTCCATGACCGGACCCGCCGGCAGGGCGAACGTCACCCGGCCGCGCCAGCCCGCCTGGCCGGCCGGCGACGCCCCGGACAGCGTGAGGTTCTCGGGCCGGATCATGAGCACGACGCCCCGTCCGCCGACCGGCTCGGCGGGCCGCGGCACGCCCAGCTCGGTTCCCGCCACCTCTACCCGGAGTCCCGCCGGCTCGGCCGCCAGCAGCGTGGCCGGCAGCAGGTTCGCCGTACCGATGAAGTCGGCCACGAACAGGTCGCGCGGGCAGTCGTAGATGGCGGCCGGCGCGTCGCACTGGACGATCTCTCCGTGGTTCATCACCGCCACCCGGTCGGACATCCGCATGGCCTCCTCCTGGTCGTGGGTGACGAAGATCGTCGTCATGCGGAGCGAGCGGATGAGCTGCTTCACCTCGATCTGCATCTCGACGCGCAGCTTCTTGTCCAGGGCGCCGAACGGCTCATCCAGGAGGAGCAGCACCGGCTGGACCGCCAGCACCCGGGCCAGCGCCACCCGCTGCTGCTGACCCCCCGACAGCTGATGGGGATAGCGGAGGGCGAAGCCCGGCAACTTGACGAGCTGGAGCATCTCCTCGATGCGCCGGCGCATCGCGTCACGGGGGACCTTTCGCATGCGGAGGCCGAAGGCGATGTTCTCCGCGACCGTCATGTGGGGGAACAGGGCGTAGTGCTGGAAGACGATACCGATGTTGCGGAGGTGAGGCAGGAGGTCGTTGATGACCGCGCCACGGAGCACGACCTCCCCCTCGCTGGGCGTCAGGAATCCCGCGATCGTCTTGAGGAGCGTCGTCTTGCCGCATCCCGACGGCCCCAGCAGCGTCACGAACTCTCCCGGGGCCACCGCCAGGGACACCCGGTCGACCGCCGTCACGGGCCCGTAGCGCCTGGTCACGCCGACGAGCTGGAGGTCCGGACCCGACGGCGGCACCGATGCGCGCGTCAGACCTTGACGACCCGGGACAGCCCGACCGCCCAGTGGGCCAGCAGCACGACACCGAGGGCCAGCAGCACCAGGGCGGTCGAGATGGCGGCGGCGGTCGGATCAAGGTCGAACTGGATCATCGCGAAGAGCCGGACGGGGAGCGTCTCCACTCGCGGTCCGGCCAGGAAGAGCGAGACCGTGAGGTTGTCGAACGACGAGATGAAGGCGAAGGCCGCGCCGGTGCCGATCCCCGGCAGGAGGTTCGGCAGGACGATCCACGTGAAGGTCCGCCAGGCGTCGGCGCCGAGGCTGCGGGCGGCGTCCTCCAGCGCGGGGTCGAGCAGGGCCAGGCTCGCCGCGGTCGTCCGGACCACGTAGGGCACCACGATCGCGACGTGGCTCAGGATCAGGACCGGAATCGAGAGCGGCACGCCGAGGGCCGAGACGAACATGAGCCCGGCCAACCCGTAGACCAGCGAGGGCAGGATGAGCGGCGACATCAGGAAGGCGTTGAGGGCCTCGCGACCGGGGAAGCGGCTTCGCACGAGCGGAAACGCCGCCGCCACGCCCAGGACGACGGCCAGAGCCGTGGCCGCGATCGCGATCCAGGCGCTCCGCCAGGCGGCGACCCGTACCGCCTCGAGCTCCCAGAGCCGGGCGAACCAGCGGAGCGACAGGCCCCGGGGTGGGAACGCGATGTAGTCGCTGGCCGTGAAGGAGGCCAGGATGATGATCAGCGTGGGCAGCAGGAGGTAGGCCAGGCCCGCCACGCCGAGGGCCCACATGGCGACCCAGAAGGCGGCATGCCCGACCCGGGCGCGGGCGGGACTCGGGAGCGCGCCCGTCACCTCAGGCATGCGCGGCCCCGTACCGGTACCGCCGGGCGACGGCCATCCCGACCCAGACGACGAGGAGCGCCACGACGAGCAGGATGAGCGCCGTGGTGGCAGCGGTCGCCCAGTCGAGGGTCACGATGGCCGACTGATAGATGAGGGTGGGCATCACCGTGAAGGAGCCGCCGCCGACCATGGCCGGGGTGATGAAGGCGCTGATCGTCAGCGCGAAGTTCAGGATCGCGCCGGCCATGATCCCGGGGAGGCAGAGCGGCACCGTCACCCGCCAGAAGGCGCGGGCCTGGCTGGCCCCGAGGCTGATGGCCGCCTGCTCCAGGGAGGGATCGAGCTGCTCCATCACGTTGATGAGGGGCAGCAGCATGAACGGGAGCTGCACCTGGGCCAGGGCCAGCCGGACGCCCTCGACGGTGAAGAGCAGCCGGACCGGCGCCTCGACGAGGCCACTGCCCACCAGGGCGGCGTTGATCAGCCCTTGCTTGCCCAGGATGACGATCCAGCCGAACGAGCGGACCACGGCGCTGGTGAGGAGCGGCAAGAGGGTGATGAAGAGGATGGCGAGCTGCCAGGGCGGACCCAGCCGGGTGTAGAGGTAGGCGAGGGGGAACCCGAGGACGAGCGTGATGAGGGTCACCTCGAGGCTGAGCCGGAGGCTCAGCCAGAGCGTGTCGAGGAGGAACCGGTCGCTCAGGAACCGCTGGTAGTTGGCCAGGGTCGGCCCGGACACTCCGGGCGCGCGGAAGCTCCACCAGAAGAGCATGGCCAGGGGGACCACGAAGTACACGACGAGGAAGAGAGTCGCCGGCAGCACGAGCTGCCACAGCCGCAGGTGCCGCCTCCAGACCCGCCGTCCCCCCGCCGGCGGTCGCGCCATCCCCGGCCTCATGACGCTATCGAAGTGACCGGGCGCCACGGATCGACTCACCCCGGCAGCTCGCCCCGAGCATGCGCCGCGTCGGACAGCGCTCCGAGCGGCGGCTGTGCCGCCGCAACCGAGGGGGGGCATCGGGGGGGTCTTCCGAGACCCCCCCGAGCAGCTAAACCTTGATCTCGCGGTTCCACCGGTTGATCCAGTCGGCCCGCTGCAGGTTGATCTTGTTCCAGTCGAGGACGATCAGCTTCTCCAGGTCGGCGGGGGTCGCCGGCACCAGCCCCCGGAGCTCCGGGGCGACGCTCACGCCCTGCACGACGGGGCCGAGGAAGGAGGGCGGCCCGGCCAGGAGGCGCTGGGCCTCGGGATCCAGGCCCTGGTTGATGTATTCGATCGCCAGCTCGGCGTTGGCCCCCTTGGTCACCGCGAACCAGGCCAGCCCCGCAATGCCCCCTTCCCGGGGCAGCACGAACTCCATGCCGGTCCCCTTGTACTTGAGCACCAGCGTGTTCAGGTGCCACAGGGGGGCGATGTCGACCTCGCCCCGCTCGAGCAGCGTCTGAAGGCTCGCCGGCGAGGGGGCGATCGACCCCACGCTGGGCAGGAGCGATTTCACCGCTTCGAATCCGGGCTCGATGTTGCTCTCGTCGCCGCCGCGGAGCTTGGCGAGGCTCAGGAGCGCGACGGTGCCGAGCGTGCTGGTCGGGGGGTTGAGGCCCACCCGCCCCTTGTACTCGGGCTTCCAGAGGTCCGCCCACGAGACCGGCGGCGTCTTGAGCCGCTTCGCGTTGTACGCGATCCCGACCACCGAGGCCGAGTTCGGGACGCCGAAGACGGGCTCCGCTGGGCGGTACTTCGGGAACAGCCTGGCGGCGTTGGGGACCTTGTCGAGCGGCAGCCGCTCGAAGATCCCTTCCTTGACGGCGTTGAGAAAGGGCCCGTCGTCGACCAGCGCGACGTCCACCGGCGGCCGCCCGCCGGCCGCCGCCTTGGTCCGGGCGACCAGCTCGGCGGCCAGGATGGAGACCAGCGTCACCTTGGCCCCCGTCTTCTTCTCGACCGGGGTGGCGATGGCCGCCCGGTGGGCCGCCTCCCAGGTGCCGCCGTACGTGTTGGCGATCAGCTCCTTCTCGACGCCGAAGACGGGCGTCCGCCCCAGAAGGACCGCCCCGGTGGCTCCGGTGCCGAGCAAGAGCTCGCGTCGCGTCAGGTGTCGGTGCCTCATGGCCTCCCTCCTCAGGATCCACACGGGTGGTGGGCGATCCAGTGCCGGGCGATGTCGCCGCGCCGGCACACCCAGACGTCGTCGTGCCGATTCACGTAGTCGAGGAAACGGGCCAGGGCGGCGGCCCGTCCGGGCCGTCCGGCCAGACGCGTGTGCAGTCCGACGGACATCATCTTCGGCGCGGCGGCGCCCTCGGCGTAGAGGAGGTCGAAGGTGTCCTTCAGGTACGCGAAGAAGTCGTCTCCGATGACGAAGCCCGGCGCCGTCGCGAAGCGCATGTCGTTGGTATCGAACGCGTACGGAATGACCAGGTGAGGCGTGTCCCCGACCCGCACCCAGTACGGCAGGTCGTCGTTGTACGCATCGGAGTCGTACAGGAACCCGCCTTCCTCCACCAGCAGGCGGCGGGTGTTCAGGCTCGGGGCGTACCGGGTGAACCACCCGAGCGGTCGGCGCCCCGTCGTCGTCACGATGGAGGCGACCGCTCGGCGCACGAGCGCGCGCTCCTCATGTTCGGCCAGGCGATGGTGCCCCATCCACCGCCACCCGTGGCAACAGATGTCGTGACCGGCGGCCACGATGGCCCGCGCCGCTTCCGGGTTGCGCTCGAGCGCCAGCGCGCAGGCGCCGATCGTGATCGGGGTGCCGCGCTCGGCAAAGACGCGCAGGAGCCGCCAGAAGCCGGCCCGGCTCCCGTACTCGAAGTGGGACTCCACGACCAGGTCGCGCTGCCCGACCTCCATCGAGGCCGCGGGCGCATCCCAGCCCTCCGTCTCGCTCCGCGCGTCCCCGTCCAGGACGGAGCGTTCGGACCCCTCCTCGTAGTTCAGCAGGATCTGCAGGGCGACCCGCGCCCCGTCTGGCCACTGCGGATGGGGCGGCCGGGCGCCATAGCCGACGAGATCGCGGGGAGAGGTGGCGGTCACGACGGACGACGACTAACACAGGACCTCGCCGGACTTCAAGGGGCTCGGGGCCGCTCCTCGTCGTCTTCGAGCTCGTCCAGGAGCGCGGCCAGCCGCGGGTCGCCGCCAGCCGGGGGGCGCCAGTCGACGTGCACGACGGGGACGCCGGCCGCGTGGAGCTCGAGCGCGAAGACCTCGATCCCCAGGTTGATCACTCGCAGCGGCCGCTCGAGCAGCGCCTCGACGCTCACCACATCACCTGGTCGGCCCGGATGAGCACGAGATCATCCGATGAGTGATGACGCCAGCTCAGGCTTCAGGAGAAGGGCGGCGAAGCGCGCGGCCTGGGCGTTCGAGGGCAGCACCTCCGCCCCGGCCGCCTCCAGCGCGGCCACCTGCCCGGCGAGCCCTTGTGGGTCGCCATCGGTCCCGACAGCCGACGCGACGACGGTGAGTTCCCGTGCGTCGGCGGCCGCCGCCGCGCGGGCGTCGCGGATCGCGACGGCCAGCGGGCTCGCCGGGTCCGGGTGCGCCGCCCGGCCGAGGACCAGGTCGACCAGGAGCACGCCGAGCGCGGCATCGCAACCGGCCTCGCGGACGCGCGCGGCCCGCGCCTCGGGGTCGAGCATCGGGTGGGGACGCCCCACGGTGAACTCGTCGGCGCCGAGATCGAGGACGCGATGGGAGCCCGGGCCGAGCAGCGACTCGAGGAGCAGGTCGGCTTCGTGGGCCAGGGTGCCGCCCGTGTAGAGGCCGAGGAGGCTCCGGCCCCGGCGACCCGTCCCCGTCGACACCCGCTCGAGCCGGACCCGGACCTCCGCCGGGTCGCCGAACGGGCGCGGGGTGAAGGCGCGGTCGTGAAGCTCGGCCACGGCGGCCTCGGCCGCGTCCTCCAGCGTCGCCACCCAGCGTCCGGGTCCGGCGGGACGAGGGGGCGCGCCGAGACAGCAGACGACCGCCGGCTTCCCGAGCGCGGCCAGGGCCGCCTCGACGCGGGACAGGACCGCCGGGGCCGGTGGCTTGGAGACCAGCACCACCAGCGCCGTCCCCGCGTCACTCGCCAGCGCCTCGAGGGCCAGCCCCGTCATCAGGCCGCCGACCTCGGCCGAGAGGTCACGGCCGCCGACGCCGAGCCCGTGCGAGATCCCCTCGCCGCGGGCCGCCAGGCGCGCGGCCACCGCCTGGAGACCGGTGCCCGAGGCGGCGACCAGTCCGATGCGGCCCCGCGGCACCACGTTCGCGAAGCCGAGGCCGACGCCGGCGACGTAGGCGGTCCCGCAGTCCGGGCCCATGCAGAGGAGCCGCCGGGCGACGGCCAGGCGCTTGAGCGCGACCTCGTCGGCCACCGGCACGTTGTCGCTGAAGAGGAACACGTGGAGGCCCTGCTTGAGCGCGCGCCGCGCCTCGGCCGCCGCGTAGGCGCCGGGGACCGAGATCGCGACGAGGTTGGCGTCGGGCAGATGCCGGCGGGCCGAGTCGAGGGTGCGGGGCAGGACGCGGACGGCGGCCTCCAGCGTGTGGCGCCGGGCGGCGAAGAGCCCTTCGGCCGCCGCCAGGGCGGCGCGTGCGGCGGCGTCGCTCTCGGCGTCGACCGCGAGGACGAGGTCCCCCGGGCCGGCGCCCTTCGTCTCCGGCGTCGCCAGGCCCGCCGCCGCGAGGAGCTCGTGGTTGGCCGGCGTCCCCATGAGGGCCGCCGCCTCGCGCACTCCGGGGAGCG
>DASYQW010000400.1 GCA_036005065.1 Candidatus Methylomirabilota bacterium
ATCTCGCCAGCCGCGAGGACCGGCTGGCCTCAGGCGTGATCTCCCGAGCCCGCCCCGCTGGTTACCGCGCCGCCCCTCCCCATGGCCCCGCCAGCATAGCCCACGCAGGGTGCACCGTGCTACTGCGGGTTGGCCGCACCCTACTCTCGCGTCCGCCCACCCGCTTGACCCGCCGCCCGCCGGGCGAGATCGGGAAGAGCTCGAACCTGAACAGACGCCTGGTGGGCAGCGCCGAGCTGGGCACGCTCGCCGCCTACCGGGCACTCCGCGAGCCGCTGCGGTCGGAAATGCTCCAGCCGGTGTCTCCGGGGCCGAGCCTCGGGCGCGAATGGTCCGGGCGGTGGGCGTTCCCTGAAGCGGCTCTTTGACCTCTGCGGGCAGCCGATCCGGGTCCATCGGGCGATGGTGGTTCGCCGCGCTCGGATCCAGCATGCCGATTGCGCGCGGCATCGAGCCAGGCCGCGCGACGCCCACGCTGTAGCCGAGTCCGTTGACAGGCGGCGCCCTTCCACTCAGAATCCAGCGGGAGAGGAGACCCGCATGACCCGGCGCCCCTCGCGGCGACTCGCCGTCCTGTTCCTGGCCGTGGTCGCCGTCGGTCTCGCCTCGAGTCCCCGCGGGGCCGCCCAGGCGCCGGCGCCGGTCAAGCGAGGCGGCCTCCTCGTCCTTGCCCGGCAGGGCGAGGCCACGAACCTCGATCCCCACAAGGTCCCGGCCTTCACGAGCCATCGCGTCTTCGAGCTCGTCTACTCCACGCTCACCCGGCTCGGCCCCGACCTCAGCGTCCAGCCCGAGCTGGCCGAGTCGTGGACCCTGTCATCGGACGGCCGCCAGCTCACGCTGCGCCTGCGCCCGGCCCGGTTCCACAACGGCGAGCCCCTGTCCAGCGCGGACGTGAAATTCACCTTCGAGCGGATCCTGAATCCGCAGACCAAGGCCGTCGCCCGGGCCTTCTTCGCCGACCTCGACCGGGTCGAGGCCCCCGATCCGCGGACGGTCGTCCTGCATCTCAGGCAGCCCAACGTGGCGCTGCTGATCTACATGGCTCATCCCAACGCGAGCATCGTCTCCGAGAAGGTCGCCCGGGCGGCGAACGACGATCTTTCCCGGAAAGAGCACGCGATCGGCACCGGGCCCTTCCGCCTGGCCGAGTGGGCACCGGACAACTTCATGCGCTTCGAGGCCTCTCGCGACTTTTACGTCCAGGGCCAGCCGTACCTCGACGGCGTGCGGATCAACATCGTCCCCGACGAGGCCGGCCTGACCGCCGCGCTGCGGACGAAGGCCGCCGACCTGGCGCTCATCGCGGATGCCCGGGTGGCCCAGACGCTCGCCCGCGAGGCGGGCCTCGCCATCAGCGCCAAGCCGAGTCTCAACTATCACCTCCTCTTCCTCAACACCAAGCGCAAGCCCCTCGACCACCCCAAGGTCCGCCAGGCCATCGCCTCCGCGATCGACCGGAAGCAGATCATCGACACCGTCGCGCTCGGCGCCGGCGACCCGACCGGCCCCCTGCCGCCGGCGCTCCCCTTCTATGCCCTGCCCACGACCGAGTTCCCGCTGTACACGCGGGACGTCGCCCGCGCCCGCCGCCTCCTCCAGGAGGCCGGAGTGGGGCCGGTCCAGCTCACCCTGCTCACCCAGTCCACCGAGCCGGTCTACGCCAAGGACATCGCCCAGATCGTCCAGCAGCAGCTCGGCGAGGCGGGCATCAAGGTGACCATCGAGCTCCTGGAGTTCGGCCAGTGGGTGCAGCGGTGGCTCAAGGCCGACTTCGAGATGGCGCCCGGGCTCAATTCCGGTCAGCCGGATCCCGATTTCTACCTCTTCCGCTACTTCACGAACGACGGCAACCTGAACTTCGTCCACTCCTACCAGAACGACGCCGCCAGCGACGCGATCAAGCGCGCCCGCGCGCTCGCGGATCCTCAGCGGCGCCGCGAGCTCTACGCGGTCGCCCAGCGGGAGCTGGTGACCGGCGTCCCCTTCGTGTGGCTCTATGTCGGGCGGGACTACGTGGGTCTCCAGGCGACCACCAAGGGCTTCGTCCACCTCCCGACGGGCTCCGTCGCGTATCTGCGGCAAACCTGGCTCGACAAGTAGGGAGCGCGGGCAGTCTGGGTCTCTACCTCGCCAAGCGGCTGCTGAGCCTGGTCCCGACCCTGCTCGGCGTCTCCGTCCTCACCTTTCTCTTCCTGCGCCTGATCCCCGGCGATGCGATCGCCGTGCGGCTCGGCACCTCGACCGTGTTGAGCCCCGAGCAGATCGCCGAGCTACGCGCGTACTTCGGCCTCGATCAGCCGCTCTACTCCCAGTACCTCACCTGGCTCGGCGCCCTCCTGCGCGGGGACGCCGGCTATTCGATTCGCACCGGTCACCCGGTCCTCGCCGAGATCATGGGCCGCCTGCCGGTGACGGCCGAGCTGGCGCTGGCGGCGGCGGTGGTCGCCCTGGGGGTGGGGCTCCCGCTCGGCGTGACCTCGGCCCTGCGCCCCGACACGGCGCTCGACCTGGGGGCCCGGAGCTTCGGCCTCCTGGGACTCGCCCTGCCGAACTTCTGGCTCGGGACGCTGTTCGTCCTGCTCTTCGCCCGCTATCTCCGCTGGATGCCCAACACCGGGGGCTACGTCGGGCTGGCCCACGATCCGGTGGCCAACCTGCGCTTCCTCGTCTTCCCGGCGATCACCCTGGGGGTGGCGATGGCGGCGGTGGTGATGCGCACGACGCGCTCGGCCATGCTCGACGTCCTCGGGGCCGACTACATCCGCACCGCGCGCGCCAAGGGATTGAGTGGCACGGCGGTCGTCTCCCGGCACGCCCTGAAGAACAGCCTGATCGTCGTCGTGACGATCTTGGGCATCCAGGTCGGCTACCTGCTGAGCGGAGCCGTCGTGGTCGAGGAGATCTTCGCGGTCCCGGGGCTCGGCCGCATGCTCCTCACCGCCATCCACCAGCGGGACTACGCGCTGGTCCAGGGCGCCGTGCTGGTGGTCGCCCTCCTCTTCGTCGCGGTCAACACCCTCGTCGACGTGCTCTATGGCTACCTCGATCCGCGCATTCGTCAGCGGTAAGCAGGCCGCCAGCGGCGCGCGGGCCGGCCTCCTGATCGTCGGCCTCTTCGGCCTGCTGGCGCTCGTCGCCGATTGGCTGCCGCTCCGGAGCCCGTTCGAGATGACCCCTCAGCACCGCCTGGCCGGTCCGAGCTGGGCGCAGCCGTTGGGCGCCGACGCCTTCGGCCGCGATCTCCTCAGCCGCACGATCTACGGCGCCCGGCTGTCCCTGCGCGTCGCGCTGGCCTCGGTCGCCGGCGCCGTCGTCGCCGGCGGCCTGCTCGGGCTCGTCTCGGGCTACGCCGGCGGCCGCCTCGACCAGGCGATCATGCGCGCCATGGACGTGTTCTTCTCGTTCCCGGCGATCCTCCTCGCCCTCGGCATCGTGGCCGCGTTGGGCCCGAGCCCCGACAACGTGATCATCGCCATCGCCGTCGTCTACACCCCGATCTTTGCCCGCATCGTGCGCGGCCCGGTCCTGGCCATGAAGGAGCGCGAGTTCGTCGAGGCCACCCGCGCCCTGGGGGCGGGGGCCGGGCGGATCGTCGGGCGGCACATCCTGCCGAACCTCACCTCGGTCCTGGTGGTGCAGACGAGCATCGCGCTCTCGTGGGCGGTGCTGACCGAGGCCTCGCTGTCGTTCCTGGGGCTGTCCGCTCAGCCGCCGGCGCCTTCCTGGGGCACCATGCTGAACGAGGGCCGGCAGCATCTCGAGCTGGCGCCCCACATGGCGATCCTGCCCGGGCTCGCCATCATGCTGGCCGTCCTCGGCTTCAACCTGCTGGGCGACGCCCTGCGGGATCTCCTCGACCCGCGCGGCCGACGGTGAGCGCGGACCTCGTCGTGGCCCCGGCGACCGCCGAGGACCTCCCGGTCCTCGCCGAGCTGATGGCCGCCTCGTCTCTTCTGCTGCGCTACGGGACCACCCGGGACACGGCGCTCGCCGCCCTCGTCCGGGCGCGGCGAGCCGGCGACGTTCTCCTGACGGGTCGCCCGGCGGGCGCTCCGCCGCGAGGACTGGCCTGGGTCATCCCGAGCCGGATCCTCACCGGGGCCGCCTATCTGCGGCTCCTTCTGGTCGCCCCCTCCGAGCAGCGGACGGGACTCGGCGCCCGCCTCCTGGCGGCGGCCGAGGACCGGGCGCGCGGCGGGGCCAATCACCTCGTCCTGCTGGTCACCGCGGACAACACGGGCGCCCGACGCTTCTACGAGCGCCACGGGTACCGGCACGTCGGCGACCTGCCGGACTTCGCCCGGCCCGGCCTCGACGAGGCCCTCTATCAGAAGGCCCTGCGGCCGCCCGCCGACCGGCTCTCCGTGTGACTCGGTATCGCGCCCCCCGGGAAAGGAAAACCCCCGGCACGACACGTCCGGGGGTTTGGGACCGCCCGCCGCGACGCGGCGGGCGCGATCAGGGAGCGACGAAAGGATTGGCGGAGAGGCCGGGATTCGAACCCGGGACCGGGCTCAACACCCGGTAACCGCTTAGCAGGCGGCTGCCTTCGGCCGACTCGGCCACCTCTCCGCGCGAGAATTCATCTTCGCGGGGGCATCAGGGTTTGTCAACCGGCGCCGGCCGTCACTGGCCCGTCATCTCCTTCAGCGTCTTGCGCGCGAAGCCGGCCGGGGGCTGGAACTCCGCGGCCGGCACCGACCGGCTCTCCGCCTTCACGACCTCGACGGTCACCCCCGCTGTCCGGCTCACCACCCGCACCGGATAGCCCTCGCCAGCGAGCTTCCACGAGGGGTCCGCGCCGGGGAGCCCCTGGCGACGCCGGTTCGGATCACAGCCGGGGGCGGCCTTCGCCATCTCGGTCGAGAAGCGCTCGAGCTTCGCGGGATCGAGCTCCCGCCACGCCGTGATCCCGGGCGCGATCCAGAGCTCCGAGTCGACCTTCCCGTCGGCCAGGAGCTCGTAGCGCACCGCCGGTTGCCCCGCGATCGTTGCTTGCTGTCCCGTCTTGCGCAGCTCGAGCTGCGGCTCCGGGCAGGCCGCCCCCCCGCCGCCCGCCGGCTGTTGCCGGGAGCGGAGCATCTGCTCGGCCATCTTGCGCTGCTCGGGCGGCATATCCTTCATCGCCTCTTCCATGGCCTTCATCGCGCCCGCCATCTGCCCGGCCGCGGCCTGGAGGGCCCCCGTGATCGTCTGCACGTACTCCTGGAGCGTGGCGGTCACGAACTGCCGCCTCGGATAATCCACCTGGGTGATGGTGTCGGCATTCAGGTCCAGGATGAAGGCTCCCACCGGGCGACCGTCCGGGCCGACCATGAGCGTCTTCATCCGGTTGGCCTCGACCGTCACCTGGTGCCGCCCTTCGTCGCCACTGCCCTTCACGACCTGCTCGATGATCCACCCGGCGGAGGCCGGGGCCGCCCAGCCCAGGACTCCCGCCAGGACACCCGCGGCGACCACGCGCTGAAACCCCATTCCGTTGCTCCCTTCCGACGGGCTCGTGACTCCAGCGGTCCCGTCGGGAATCAGTCGGACACCCACGAACACTGGCGGAGGGGGAGGGATTCGAACCCCCGAGGGCTTGCGCCCATACCGGTTTTCAAGACCGGCGCCTTCAACCGCTCGGCCACCCCTCCGGAGCAATATTTCCAGTCACTTCTA
>DASYQW010000401.1 GCA_036005065.1 Candidatus Methylomirabilota bacterium
TACGATCTGGTGCTGCGCGGGGTCACCGCGCTCACCGCCGACGCGGCCCGACCCGTCATCGAGGACGCCGTGATCGGCGTCCGGGGGGACCGGATCACCTTCCTGGCGGGCGCCCGGGAGGCGCCGTCGCCTCTGCGCGCCACCCGCGTTCTCGCCCTGGACGGGCGGGTCGTGACGCCGGGGTTCGTGAACGTCCACACCCACGCGATCCTCACCATGGTCCGGGGTCGGGCGGAAGACATGGGCTTCGCCCCGGCCTACACGCCCGGGGTCCCGCGGGGGAGCGACGTCGATCCCGACGAGGCCCGCGCGCTGGCGCGGCTGGGGGCGCTCGAGGCCATGCTGTTCGGCTCGACCCTCATCAACGATACGTACGTCCACGCCGACGCGACAGTCGAGGCCATGGCCGAGGTGGGGCTGCGGGTCTACACCTGCGGGCGCATCCACGACGTGGACTTCCGGACGGTCGCCGACGGCCGCTGGGACCACGACGACGCGATCGGGGAGCAAACGCTGGGGGCGGCGGTGGCGCTGGCCGAGCGATGGCAGGGGAAGGCCGAGGGCCGCATCGGCGTCCAGCTGAGCCCGCATGCCCCCGACACCTGCTCAGACGTCCTGCTCCGAAAGGTCGCCGAGGCCGGCCGGACCCTCGGCCTCCGCGTGAACATCCATCTCGCGCAGAGCCGGGTCGAGGTGGAGCGGGTCCGCCAGCGGAGTGGCCGGAGCCCGGTCGAGGTGGTGGCTGACGCGGGTCTCCTGGACGACCGTCTCATCGCCGCTCACTGCATCTTCCTGACCCCGGCCGACATCGTCCGGGTCGGACGGGCCGGGGTGACCGTCGCCCACGTCCCCAAGGGAAACGCGACCGGAGGCATGCTGGCGCCCACCCCCAGGCTGCGTCGCGCCGGGGCGCGGCTGGCTCTCGGAACCGACAACATGCACGCCGACATGATCGAGGTGATGCGCTGGGCGCTCGCGGTGGCGCGTATCCAGGAAGGCGCCGTCACCGAGGAGTGGCAGCCCGGGGTGGCGCTGGAGATGGCGACCGTCGAGGGTGCCCGGGCCATGGGGCTCGCCGGCGAGCTCGGCACGCTGGCGGTCGGGAAGAAAGCGGACCTCGTGGTCGTGGACTTTCGGCGTCCCCACCTCACCCCATGCCTGAGTCCGCTGGGGAACCTCGTCCACACGGCCCAGGGGCGGGACGTCGAGATGGTCGTCGTGGACGGCCGGATCGTCGTGGAAGGGGGCCGGGCGACGCTGGTGGACGAGGAAGAGATCCGGCGTCACGCTGCCGCCGCGGCGAAGCGGCTCTGGGAGCGCGTCGGCACACCGGGGTAGGCATGGGGCGTAGGGAAGACGCGATCGACAGGTTCCAGGGCCTCCTCCGGGACCTGCTCGAGGAGACCCGGGCCAGCCGGACCACGATCCGGGTCGACGTGCCGGCGCTCGGCTTCCACGTAAACGCGCCGGCGGCCGAGGCCCGGGCGCCGGGCGTCCGGTCGATCCTGACCGAGACGTCCCTCGACCAGCGCCGGGCGGTCGCCGTGAAGTGGCTGGAGAAGAACCGCCGGGTCTTCGTGGAGAACGACTGCCTCCACGCGGCTCCCGAGGTCGCGCCCGAGCGGGAGGTCACGGACGTCTACGGCATCCGCTCGGAGATGGTGGCACCCCTCGTTCGCGGCGATGTCCTGCAGGGATGGGTCTCGGTCCACGACACCCGAGGCCCCCGGCAGTGGATGGACCGGGAGGTGCGGGCTCTCGAGGAGACCTGCCGCAAGCTCCTGGCCGTGCTCGAGACGATCGGAATGGAGGAGTGAGCATGGACCGAAACGTGCGCATCGCCGAGGTCACCTGGATGGAGTACGCCCGCCGCGTCGCCGAGGAATCGCCTGTGATCCTGCTGCCCATGGGCGCCCTGGAACAGCACGGGCCGCACCTCCCGATGAACTGCGACGTTGTGATTCCCACGGCCCTGTCCGAGCGGGTGGCGGCCCGCGTCGGCGGCCTGGTCGCGCCGCCGCTTGCCTACGGCTACAAGTCCCAGCCCCGCTCGGGCGGCGGCAATCACTTCCCCGGCACCACCAGCCTCGACGGCGCCACGCTGACGATGATGGTGCGCGACCTCATCCGGGAATTTGCGCGCCACGGGGCGCGGAGCCTGGTGGTCATGGATGCCCACTACGAGAACATGATGTTCGGGATCGAGGGGATCGACCTCGCGCTGCGGGAGCTGCAGCTGGCGGGTGTCAGCGACCTGAAGGTCATGCGGGTCGCCTACTACGAGTTCACCTCCGAGAGCACCGTGGCCAAGGTGTGGCCGGACGGCTTCGGCGGGTGGGCGCTCGAGCACGCCGGGGTGATGGAGACTTCCGTGATGCTGTACCTCAAGCCCGAGACCGTGCACATGGAGCGGGTTCCCGAGCATCCGCCGGCGAGCTTTCCGCCCTACGACGTGTACCCCGTCAACGAGAACAACGTGCCCGGGGTCCCGTCGTCGGGCGCCCTGATGTCGGCCAGGCTCGCGACGCGGGAGAAGGGCGAGCTCCTGTTCGAGGAGTGGGTGCGGGGGATCTCGGCAGCCGTGGCCCACGAGTTCAGGGGCTCGCGGAAGCCGGCGGCCGTCGCCCGGAGCTGACCGAGGAGCGATGATCTGATGCCCGATAGACGGACCGGCGAGTTTCGAGGCACCCGCAACCTCCGCCGACTTTCCCGGATCCCCCAGACGAAGCAGGCGGACGAGGTCCGCCGGACCCTGAAGCTGGGCCTGGAGGCGGCCGACTCGATCACGGACCGCACGATCTCCCTGTTCAGCCGAGGCCACCAGCCGGCCTTCGCCGGCATCAACACGTTCATGAAGGCGCCCTACTGCGAAGACGTGCGGAAGGTCCGCCGCTTCGAGGCGGCCTTCGTCGGCGTTCCCTTCGACACCGGCACCACTTACCGGCCGGGCGCGCGGTTCGGCCCCCAGGCGGTCCGGCGAATCTCGGCGCTCTACGACGGCTACTCGGTCGACGGTGCCGTGGATCTGGCCGAGGAGCTGGACCTCTGCGACGCGGGGGACGTCTTCGTGATCCCCGGCAACATCGAGAAGACGTTCGACCAGGTGACGAAGGCCATCTCGCACGTCTACATCTCGGGCGCGTTTCCGATCATCTGCGGGGGCGACCACAGCCTGGGCTTCCCCAACGTGCGCGGGATCGCGCCCCACGTTGCCGGGAACGTCGGCATCATCCACATCGACCGGCACCTCGACATCCAGGAAAAGGACATGGACGAGCGGATGCACACGACCCCCTGGTACTGGACGACGCACGAGCCGACCACCACGACCCATCGCGACCACAGCCACATGCACGACGTCGGCTTGCCGAACTGCCGCCCCGAGAACCTCGTGCAGATGGGGATCGGTGGCTGGTACGGATCCCGCCCAGGCGTCGCGGTCGCGCGCCACCGTGGGACCCGCGTGTTGACCATGACGGATATCCAGGAGCTGGGGCCCGCCAGGGCTGCCGAGGTCGCGCTCGAGCTGGCCTGGAAGGGCTGCAAGGCCGTCTATCTCTCGTTCGACATCGATTCGATCGATCCCGGCTTCGCGCCCGGAACCGGCACGCCGGAGCCCGGGGGCCTCTTGCCACGGGAGGCTCTCGAGATGGTGCGACTGATCGCCCGCGAAGGCCTGTGCGGGATGGAGGTCGTCGAGGTCTCCCCTCCCTACGACGTGAACGACAACACCGCCCAGCTCGCCTGCCGGGTGATCCTGGACGTGCTGGGAAGCCTGGTCGTCGAGCGGAAGCTCGGCCATCGCGCGAAGGCGGGCAAGCAGAAGAAATGAGTCCCGGGTGGAGCCCCTGCGAAGAAATAAGTGCGCCGGCGCCTCGCCGACCCTGTGATAGGGTGAAGACCGCGATCGCCGTCGAGAGGAGGATTCCCGCATGAGAGCGCTCCCGCGCATTCCCACCTTGACGCTGGCCGTGGTGCTGGCGATCGCGCCCTCCGGGCTCGCCCAGGGGCCGATCAAGATCGGAGAGATCAACTCGTACTCCGGTGTCGGCGCCGCCTTCACGGCGCCCTACCGGGCTGCCCTCGAGATGGCGCTCGACGAGATCAACGCCAGGGGTGGCGTGCTCGGCCGCAAGATCGAGGTCGTGTTCCGGGACGACAAGCTCCGGCCCGACGAGGGCATCAAGCACGCGCAGGAGCTCGTGTTCCAGGAGAAGGTCGACTTCCTGATGGGGACCTTCTCCTCGGCCGTCGGGCTGGCGGTGTCGGATTTCGCCAAGAAGAACAAGATCGTGTTCCTGGCCGCCGAGCCCCTGACCGAGGCTCTGACATGGGAAAAGGGGCATCGCTACGCCTTTCGGGTCCGTCCCCACACCTGGGCCCAGGGCCGGATGCTGGCCGACCGCGCGGCCAAGCTCCCCTATAGCCGGTGGGCCAACATCGGGCCCGATTACGAGTACGGCCACAAGGCCTGGGAAGGCTTCTGGAACCGTCTCAAGGAGCTCAAGCCCGGCCTCACCGAGGTCTCGTCCTCCTTTCCCAAGCTCGGCGCCGGGCAGTACCTCGACCACATCAACAAGCTGGTGGCCGCCAACCCCGAGGCGGTCTACACCTCGCTCTTCGGGGGCGACTGGATCGCCTTCGTCAAGCAGGCCACCCCGTTCGGACTCTTCGCGGGTGAGCGCAAGAAGTTCGTCGTCGGCATCCTGCTCGGCGAGCCGGAGTACATCGACCCGCTCGGGAAGGATGCGCCCGACGGGATGCTGGTCACCGGCTATCCCTGGTACGGGATCGACACGCCGGCCCACAAGGCCTTCGTCGAGCGCTACGGCCGGTTCGTGAGCCAGAAGCACCCGTCCCTGGCGAAGTATCCCTACCAGGGCTCGCTGGTCGGCTACATCACGATGATCTCCATGGCCGAGGCCATCCGGAAGGCCGGGACCACCGACGCCGAGAACGTGGTCAAGGCCATGGAGGGCCTGAAGGTCGACACCCCGACCGGCCCGATCACCTTCCGCGCCTCGGACCACCAGTCGACGATGGGGGCGTGGGTCGGCACGACTCGGTTCGATCCGCAGCGCGGCGTCGCCGTCATGGCGGACTGGGAATACGTGCCGGGCGAGAAGATCCTGCCGACGGACGAGGAAGTGAAGAGGCTCCGCCCCGGGAACTGAGCCATGTGTCGGAGTAACCCGGCGCCCACCACCAAGCGCGTGGTGGATCGAGGCGTCCTCCGAGCGGCGGCTTCGCCGCCGCCACGACGGGGGGGCATCGGGGGGGTCTTCCGAGACCCCCCCGAAATGACCGGGGGGGCATCGGGGGGGTCTTCCGAGACCCCCCCGAAGTGAACTGAGCCTCTATCGGGGGCATGGTCCGAACCCCGCTCCTGCGATCCCTCGTCCGGCTCGCGATCGACCACCGGCTGGCCTGGGAGCGCGGCGTCACGCCGGAGGCGATCCGGGCCGCGCGGGCGGCGGCCCTCGATCGCTGGCGCCGCGACGGGCCGCCACCGGTCGGGCTGTCCCGCCGCGACTTCCTGGCGCGAGCAACCGGGGCCGCGGTGGCGCTCGGCGCCCTGGCGGGGCTCCCGGGCTCGACCGAGGCCGCGGCCCGTGGAGCCCGCGCGGCCCGTGCGCCGCGCGCGCCGCGGGTGCCGCGCGTCGCCATCGTCGGGGGCGGCCTGGCCGGGCTGACGGCCGCCCTCACCCTCGCCGACGCCAGGGTCCGCTCGACCATCTACGAGGCATCCGACCGGGCCGGCGGGCGCGTCCACTCGAACACCCGCAATTACTGGCGCGACGGGCAGGTCAGCGAGTGGTGCGGCGAGCTGATCGACACCGACCACAAGGTCGTCCTCGGCCTGGCCCGGCGCTTCAAGCTTCCGCTCGCTGACCTCCTGGCGGCCCAGGCGCCGGACGCCGAGGAGACCTACTACTTCGCGGGGCACCGCTACCCGAAGGCCGAGGCCGACCGTGACTTCCAGCCCGTGTACCAGGCGCTTCGCCGGGACATTCAGGCGGCCGGCGCCCGGACGACCTACGCCAGCAGCAGCCCCGCCGGGGTCGCCCTCGACAACATGAGCGTCTACTCGTGGATCGCCTCCCGCGTGGCCGGTGGGCATGCCTCCCCGCTCGGCCGTCTGCTCGAGGTGGCTTATCGGATCGAGTACGGCGCCCCGACCGCCGAGCAGTCCGCCCTGAACCTGGTGTACATGCTGGGCGAGCAGCCCAAGCCCGGAAGCCTCTCGATCTTCGGCCTCTCCGACGAGTGCTATCGTCTGAGAGACGGCAACGGCGAACTCCCGCGGGCGATCGCGGCGGCCCTGCCGCCCGGGACGCTCCGGCTCGGGTGGCGGCTCGTCGCCCTCGCGCGGAATCCCGATGGGAGCCTCACGCTGACGTTCGACACGTCGCACGGCGTGGCGACGGCCCGGGCCGATCATCTCATTCTCGCCCTGCCATTCGCCGTGCTGCGGACGCTCGATTACAGCCACGCGGGCTTCGACGCCCTCAAGGACCGGGCGATCCGGGAGCTCGGGCGCGGACGCAACGTGAAGCTGCACCTCCAGTTCCGGACCCGCTACTGGAGCCAGCCGGGACGCGAAGCTGACACCGGGCTGTCCTTCTCCGACACGGGGTACGAGAACACGTGGGACGCCTCCCGCGGCCAGAGCGGCGCCAGCGGGCTCCTCGTCTGCTTCATGGCCGGCGATCTCGACCACGCGGGCGGCGCGCCCTACAGCGACGCCGGCTCCGACCCGAGGGTCGCCGAGCAGGCTCGGGCGATTCTGCGCCAGCTCGAGCCGGTCTGGCCCGGCATCACCGCCCAGTGGAACGGACAGGCGACGCGCTCGGCGGCCGCGCTGGATCCCAACGCGGCGTGCTCGTACTCTTACCTGCGAGTCGGGCAGTACCACGCCTTCGGCGGATACGAGGGCGTCCGCCAGGGCCACATCCACTTCGCCGGCGAGCACTGCTCGCCGGACTATCAGGGCTTCATGGAGGGCGCCGCCGCCCAGGGGGCGCGGGCGGCGCGCGCCGTGCTGGACGACTTGAGGGGCAGGCGGACGGGCCGTTGAGCCTCAGTCAGTTCGCCCTGCAGAGCCTCGCGGGCCTGGCGAACGCGATGTTCCTCTTCCTGGTCGCCGCGGGGCTTTCGCTGATCTTCGGCGTCTCCCGCATCGTCAACTTCGCCCATGGCTCCTTCTACATGCTGGCGGCCTATCTCACCCACACGCTCCTCACCGTGCTGCCGGAGTCGCCGGTCCGCTTCGGGCTCACCCTCATCCTCGCTCCGGCCGCGGTGGCGCTCCTCGGGGCCGCCATCGAGATCGGCCTCCTCCGGCGGATCTACCACGCCCCCGAGCTCTACCAGCTCCTCCTCACCTTCGGCCTGGTGCTCATCGCGGGCGACGCCGTCCGGTACATCTGGGGAACCGAGAACCGGAGCGTCCCGTTGCCACGCGCGCTCGCCGGCGCCGTCTCGGTGCTGGGCCAGCCGTTCCCCGCCTACTACGTGCTGGTCGTGGCGCTCGGCCCACTGGTGACGGCCGGGCTCTGGTGGATCTTCCACCGGACCCGGTGGGGCGTGCTGGTCCGGGCGGCCACCGCCGACCGGGAAATGGTGTCGGCGCTCGGCGTGGATCAGCGGTGGCTGTTCACGACGGTCTTCGTGTTCGGGTCGTGGCTGGCCGGCCTCGGGGGCGCGCTGGCCGCGCCTCTGGTGGGGATCACGCCGGGGATGGACACCGCCGTGATCGTGGAGGCGTTCGTGGTCGTCGTCGTGGGCGGGATGGGGAGCTTCGCCGGGAGCCTGCTGGCCGCGCTCCTGATCGGGGAGCTCCAGTCCTTCGGGATCCTGGTCCACGAGCGCGCCTCGCTGATCCTGATCTTCCTCCTGATGGCCGTCGTCCTCGTCGTGCGCCCGTGGGGACTCCTCGGTCGGCCGACGGCCGGTGAGGGAGCAATGGGCGCTCGGTCCGGAGGGGCGCAGGCGTGGCGGGGCCCCCTGGGGCCCGCCTTCGCCTGGACCGCGGTCGGGGTGGCGGGGCTGGCGCTCCTGTCGGCGGCGGCCCCCGCGTTCGTGCTCCTGGTCGGCGCCGAGATCCTCGCGCTCGCGCTGGTGGCGTCGAGCCTCCACCTCTTGTGGGGCTACGGAGGGATGGTGTCGTTCGGCCACGCGGCGTACTTCGGCCTCGGCGCCTACGGGGCGGCTCTCGCGCTCCTGAAGACTGGCCTGCCGATGCCGGCGGCCTTCGCGCTCGGCCCGCTGGTGGCGGCGGCGGCCGCCGCGGTCTTCGGCGTCTTCTGCGTCCGCCTCACGAGCATCTACTTCGCGATGCTGACCCTCGCGTTCGCCCAGATCGCCTACACCGTCGTCTTCCAGTGGTACGACGTGACCGGCGGGGACAACGGGCTCCTCGGCGTGTGGCCGCCGCGCTGGCTCGGCTCCCCCGCGCGCTACTACCTGTTCGCGCTGGCCGCCACGGCCCTCGGCCTGGCCTTCCTCTTCTGGGTCACCCAGAGCCCGCTCGGCCTGACCCTCCGGGCCATCCGCGACAACCCGCGCCGCGCCGAGGCGGTGGGGATCAACGTCCGGCTCCACCAGTGGCTGGCCTTCGTCCTGGCCGGGCTGGTGGCCGGGCTCGGCGGGGCCCTCTACGTGTTCCAGAAGGGGAGCGCTTTCCCGAACTACCTGTTCGTGGACAAGTCGATCGAGCCGCTCGTGATGATTCTCCTCGGCGGGGTGAGCGCCTTCTTCGGCCCGCTGTTGGGCGCGGCGGTCTTCAAGGCGCTGGAGACCCAGGTCACCGCCTACCTCCACTACTGGGGCGCCGTGCTGGGCGGTATCCTCACCGCGCTGGTCGTGCTGTTCCCCCACGGCCTGCTGGGGACGATCCGCCGAGGGAGACAGATCGCCGGGTGACGACGACGGGAGCGGGCGAGGACGGGTCCGCGGCGCCCCTCCTGGAGACCCGCGGGCTCCGGAAGAGCTTCGGCGGGATCGCCGCGGTGGACGGCGTGGACCTCCGCCTCGAGCGGGGCGAGGTGCGGGCCCTCATCGGGCCGAACGGCGCCGGGAAGACGACGCTCTTCAACCTCCTGACGGGGCATCTGCGCGCCGACGGCGGCACCGTGCGCTTCCGAGGCCGGCGGCTCGACGGCCTGGCCCCCTACCGGATCTGGCGGCACGGTCTGGCGCGTACCTTCCAGATCCCCGCGGTGTTCAGCAACCTCACGGTGCTGGAGAACGTGCAGGTCGCCCTGGTCTCGCGGCGGCGGCGGACGCTGTCGCTGGTCGGTTGCGCCCGGAGGATGGAGCGGGAGAGCGCTACCGGGCTGCTGAGCCGCGTGGGGCTGGCCGGCCAGGCCGGCCGTCCGGCCGGCGTCCTGCCGTACGGCGACCTGAAGAAACTCGAGCTGGCGATCGCGCTCGCCAATGAGCCGACCCTCTTGCTGCTCGACGAGCCGACCGCGGGGATGGCCCCGGCCGAGCGGCGCGAGCTGATGGCGCTGGTGGAGACGCTCGGCCGCCAGAGCGGTCTCACGCTGCTCTTCACCGAGCACGATATGGACGTCGTGTTCGCCGTGGCCGACCGGATCACCGTCCTCCACCAGGGCCGGATCATCGCCGACGGCGGGCCGGCTCAGGTGCGCGCCGATGCCGACGTGCAGCGGGTGTACCTGGGGGAGCTGTGATGCGGCCCGGCGACCGCGCCGCCCGCCCGACGCTGGCGGTAGAGGGCCTCCACGCCTACTACGGGCTCTCGCACGTCCTCTTCGGCGTCTCGCTCAGGGCGAGCCCGGGCGAGGTCGTCGCCCTCCTCGGCCGGAACGGAGCGGGCAAATCGACGACGCTCCGGGCGATCATGGGCCTCCTGCCGCCCCGGGCGGGCCGGGTGGTGCTCGACGGCGAGGACATCACGGGCTGGTCGCCGCATCGCGTGTGTCGGCGCGGCCTGGGCTTCGTGCCCGAGGATCGCCGGCTCTTCCCGGACCTCACGGTCCGCGAGAACCTCGAGGTTGGCCGGCGCGCGCCCCCCGACGGGGAGGGTTGGACGCACGAGCGGATCTACGAGTTCTTGCCCATCCTCGCCGAGCGCCGCGAGCAGAGAGCCGGAACGCTGTCCGGCGGCGAGCAGCAGATGCTCGCCATCGCCCGGACCCTCATGGGGAACCCCGTGATCCTGCTCCTCGACGAGCCCTCGGAGGGACTGGCGCCCGTGGTGGTGCGCATGTTGCTGGATCGGCTCCTCGCCCTCAAGGCCCGCGGCCAGACGATCGTCCTGTCCGAGCAGAACCTCCGCTTCGCCACGCGGCTCGGCGATCGCGCCTACATCCTCGAGCAGGGTCATGTTCGGTACGAGGGCACGATCGGCGAGCTTCAGGCGGACGAGGCCGTGCGCCGCGCCTATCTGATGGTATAGACTACCACGCGGTCCACCTGGCCTCGGCCGTCACCGTCGGCGGGGAGGTGACACAACCGCGGGTCTTCGCATCCTGGGACCGCGGCCTGGAAAGGGCGGCGAGGAGGGAAGGGTTGGAGCGGCTCCGCCTGAGGACACGATGAGCTACCAGCGGGCGCGATCGCTGGCGGAGATCGAGGCCGCGGTGGTCCGCGCGAAGGCGGGCCTCACGATCTTCGCCGGGGGAACCGACCTCATGGTGCGCGCCCGGGAGCGGGTACGGATCGGACCGGTACTCGACGTGGGAGAGGTGGCCGAGTTCCGCCGGGTGGCGGTCGAAGGGGACGAGCTCGTGCTCGGTGCCGGCGTCACCTACGCGGACTGCCTGGCGGATCCCCTCATCCGGCGCTGGGCGCCGCTCCTCACGCAGGTGGCGGAACGGTTCGCCTCGCCGCCGATCCGCAACGTGGCGACGCTCGGCGGCAACGTGGCCAACGCCTCGCCGGCCGCCGACGGGGTCGCCGCGCTGTGGGCGCTGGACGCGCGGATCGAAGCGCTCACTCCCGACGGCCCGAGGTCGTCTCCGATCGAGGCTGTCGTCCTGGGGCCGGGCCGGCTCGGACTGCCGCCGGGGAGCGTGCTCACGGCGTTCCGCGTGCCCGGCCGGGCCGGGGCCGAGGGCACCGGCTTCTACAAGCTCACGAACCGAGCGTGGCCGGAGCACCCGATGGCGATCTCGGTCGCCAGCGTCGCGGCACGCCTTCGACTCGACGCCGCGGGACGGATCGCCCTGGCCCGGCTGGTGCTGGGCGCGGTGGCGCCGACGCCCGTCCGGGCGGCTCGGGCGGAAGCCGCGCTCCTGGGTCAGGTTCCCACCCCCGCGCGGATCGGGGCGGCCGCCGGCGCCGCGGCCGAGGCGGCCTGTCCGATCTCGGACCTCCGCGCTTCGGTCGAGTATCGCCGGGAAGTGCTGCCGGCGCTCGCGCTGGCGGCGCTCGAGACGGCCGTGGAGACCTGCGGGCGGGCCGAGCCATGAGCGAGACCTGCCTCACGGTGAATGGCGCCGACGTCTGCGTGGCGCTCGCGACGCCGAACGGGAGCCTGCTCGACCTCCTCCGCGAGGGCCTCGGCCTCACGGGCACGAAGTCCGGATGCGTCGAGGGCGAGTGCGGCGCCTGCGCGGTGTGGGTGAACGGCCGCGTGGTCGACGCCTGCCTCTTCCCCGCGGCCAAGGCCGAGGGCGCCGTGGTCACGACCATCGAGGGACTGGCGCCCGCCGATGGCCCGCTTCACGTGGTCCAGGAGGCGTTCATCCAGGCCGGGGCCGTCCAGTGTGGCATCTGCATCCCCGGCATGGTGATGGCGGCGGTCGCCCTCCTCGAGGCGAATCCCGCCCCCACGCGGGCGGAGACGCGAGCCTGGCTTTGCGGTAACCTCTGCCGCTGCACGGGGTACACCAAGATCCTCGATGCGGTCGAGCTCGCCGCGCGCTGGCGGCGCGAGGGGCGCGTGCCGGCGCGGCCGGCGGGCGCGCTCGGACGGCCGGCTGCCCGGATCGACGCCGAGGCGAAGGTCCGGGGCACCGCGCTCTACGGCGACGACTACCAGCCGGCCGGCTGTCTCCACCTCCAGATCGTCCGGAGTCCTCACGCCTACGCCGAGCTGCTCGGGATCGACGCCGGGGCCGCGCTCGCCCGGCCGCGCGTGATCGGGATCCTCACGGCGGCGGACGTCCCGGGCCAGAACGCCTACGGGATCCTCGTCGAGGACCAGCCGGTCTTCTGCGACAGGGTCGTGCGCTACGCCGGCGACGCGGTGGCCGCGGTCGTGGCCGAGACGCGCGCCGATGCCGAAGCCGGAGCGGACGCGGTGCGCGTTCATTACCGGCCACTCGAGCCGCTCCTCTCGGCCGAGGCCTCAGGCCATTCCGGGGCGCCGCTCCTGCACCCGGCCGGAAACCTCCTGGCGCGGCCCGCCGTCCGGAAGGGAGATGCCGCCCTCGGGCTCGCCCGGGCGTCGGCCGTCGTGGAGGGCACCTGGCACACCCAGTGGATCGAGCACGCCTACCTGGAGCCCGAGGCCGGGATCGCCTACCGCGAAGCCGACGGAACGCTCACGCTGGTCGTGTCGACTCAGACACCGTACATGGATCGCGACGCGACGGCCAAAGTCCTCGGCGTCCCGCCGGAGCGGGTCCGGGTCATCCAGGCCGTGACCGGCGGCGGCTTCGGGGGAAAGCTCGACCTCTCGGTGCAACCCTATCTCGCGCTGGCCGTCGCGAAGTTCGGGCGGCCGGTCAAGTGCACGTTCAGCCGCGAGGAGTCGGTGCTGGCCACCGTCAAGCGCCATCCGTACCAGGTGGGCGTCCGGCTCGGCGCCGACGCCGCCGGGCGCTTCACCGCCGTGGACGTCGAGATCACCGGCGACACCGGCGCCTACGCGTCGTGGGGGCCGACGGTCATCACCCGCGCGTGCATCCACGCCGTCGGCCCCTATACGATTCCCCACGTCCGGGCCCGGGGGTTCCTCTGGTACACGAACAACCCGCCGGCCGGCGCGATGCGTGGCTTCTCGACGCCACAGGTGGCCGTCGCCACCGAAGGCGCGATCGACCTCCTCGCCCTGGAGCTCCACCTGGACCCGATCGAGCTCCGGCTCCGGAACGCGCTGCGGCCGGGCGGCGCGACAGGCACCGGCCAGGTGCTCGAGGGAAGCGTCGGTCTCGTCGAGACGCTGGAAGCGGTACGCGAGAGACGCCGCCAGCTGGCCGTCCAGGACCCGCTGCCTCCGGAGGACGGGCCGTGGGTGCTCGGCGAGGGCGTGGCCGCGATGTGGTATGGGATCGGCAACACCGCGCTCTCGAACCCGGCCGAGGTGCGGGTCGAGCTGGAGGCGGACGGGCGGATCCACCTCTACACCTCGGCGGCCGACATCGGCCAGGGCTCCTCGACCATCCTCTGCCAGGTGCTCGCCGAGGCGCTCGCCTGTGACCTCGACGCGGTCCGGTTGACCGCGGGGGACACGCGGCTCACGCCGGATTCCGGGAAGACCTCGGCGAGTCGGGTCGCCTTCATCGTGGGCAACGCGGTGCGCGACGCCGCCCAGGCCCTCGCCAAGACGGCGGCCGCCGAGGGTGCGGCCTTGCTCGGCGTCCCGCCCGACCGCGTCCGCGTCCGTCGCGGTCGGGTGGAGCGGGCGGATGGAGGCGGTACGGTCTCGCTCGGCGAGGTGGCCCGGGCGATCCGAGAGCGCGACGGCCAGGGGGTCTTCCGCGGCTACTTCGATCCCCAGACGACGCCGCTCGACGGTAACGGGCAGGGCAGCCCCTACCAGACGTACGCGTTCGCGACCCAGCTCGTCCAGCTCTACGTGAACCGCCGGACCGGCGAGGTCCGTGTCCGCCGCGTGATCGCGGCCCACGACCTCGGCCGTGCCATCAATCCGCAGGCGGCCGAGGGCCAGATCGAGGGCGGGATCGTGATGGGGCTCGGCTTCGCCCTCACCGAGGAGTACGTGCGCGGGCGGACGCTCAACTTCTCGACCTACCTCATCCCCACGACGCTCGAGGTACCGGAGATCGTGCCGATCCTCGTCGAGTCCCACGATCCCTTCGGGCCCTTCGGCGCCAAGGGGGTCGGCGAGCCGGCCATGATCGCGACCGCGCCCGCCGTGCTCAACGCCATCTCCCGGGCGATCGGCCGGCGGATCTGGCGGCTGCCGGCCACGCCCGAGCGCGTGTTTGGAACGCTCCGGGAGCGCCCGTGAGTCGGCCGGGTTCCATCGCCCGGACCCGATCACCACGCTGGTCCGACGGAGCGCCCGTGATCGGGCCCGGCGCGACGGTCGACGGTCGCCTGGCCCGGGCGCTCGGGCTCGGCCTGGCCATGCTCGTCGCGCTCGTCTCCGCCCTCGCCGGCGCTCAGGGGCCCGCCCCGCTCCTCGTCCGGATGGACGAGCGCGGGTTCACGCCGGTGGCCCTCGAGGTCAGGCAGGGAGACGTCGTCACCTTCGAGAACCTCGGCCGCGAGCCACGCTGGCCCGCCTCCCACATTCATCCGACCCATCAGGTCTACCCCGAGTTCGATCCCCGGCGGGCCATCGCGCCCGGCGAGAGCTGGATCTTCCGGTTCGATCGGGTCGGGGCCTGGAACTTCCACGATCATCTGAACCCAGACCTCACGGGCACGATCGTCGTGCGGGAGCGCGGGCAAACCCCGACGGCGAAGGGGATCGACCCGATCGGGAAGCTCCGGGCGCTCCTCGGCCGGGGCTACGAGACCATCCTGGTGAGCGCGGGCCGCCTCTACTACTGGGCGTTCCCCGATGAGTGGGGCCGGACGCTGGCGGCCCTCGGGGTTCGCGAGACGGCGGACCGGGAGGAGGAGCTGCGCTACTGGCTCGCCCTGGCCGGCCCCGAGGCGCTCATGGCTAAGCTCCTCCAGGACTCGCGGGGCGGGTCGATCTTCGACTGCCACCACGCCGCCCACCAGATCGGCCGGGTAGCCTACGGCCTCTACGGCGCCCGGACCTTCCAGCGGGGCGACGCCTCCTGCCATGCGGGGTACTATCACGGCGCGATGGAGGCCTTCCTCCAGGAGCGAGGCACGCGGAACCTGGCCGCCGAGATCGAGCAGCTCTGCAACGACTTCGGGACGCGCTTCGGCAAGTTCCAGTGTTTCCACGGGGTGGGGCACGGCGTCATGGCCTACGAGGGCTACAACCTCCCGAAGGCTCTCGAGGGCTGTGGCCATCTGGCCACCGCCTACTCGCGCGGCGCCTGCTACGAGGGCGCCTTCATGGAGAACTTCGTGGCCGGCCAGGGGTTCGGGGCGCTGGCCGGTCACCGGACGCCCTGGCTCAGCCGCGACCCGCACTTCCCCTGCAACGGGATCAGCCAGGACCCCGGGCTCCAGTTCCACTGCTACCAGATGCAGACGAGCTGGATGCTCTTCCTCTACCAGCTCGACTTCGAGAAGGTGGCCCGGGAGTGCCTGCGCGCGCGGCCGGACATGATTCCGGTCTGCTTCAAGAGCTTCGGCCGCGACGCGGCGGCCCAGAGCCGGCGAGATCCGGCGGAGATCGCCCGGCTGTGCGGCCGGGTGCCCCGCGTCCGAGAGGCGCCCGACGCCTACGAGCAGTGCGTGACGGGGGCCGTCAACGTGGTCGTCGACTTCTGGGGGGGACGGCTCCGGGACCAGGCGAGCGAGCTGTGCCGTCGCGTCGACGATGCCGCCAAGCGCACGTGTTATGCTGTCGTCGTCAGCCGGCTGTTCGACGTCTTCGCCACTTCGGCCGAGCGACGGCAGGTCTGCCTGAGCTTCGAACCCGCGTACCAGGAGCTGTGCCAGCGCGTCTGAGATCAGCCGGAGGGGGCCTCGCCGGCCCCCTCCGGGACCTCCCCCACCTCTCGGGTTGGGTGGGTGGGCCCGCGGGCAAAGCCCGCGCTCGGAGCGGAACGTCAGATGTTGGCCGTCACGACTGAGCGCGAGAGCCGTCCACCCAGCGATGGCCGAGGGTCTGGAGGAGCGGCATGAAGACGGTCATCCGCGGCATCGGCCAGATCGTCTCGGGCGACATCGGGGCGCCGCTCCTCGACGGCGATGCCATCGTGTGCGTGGACGGGAAGATCGTCGGGGTCGGCCGCGAGTCGGCGGTGGACGCGGACGGCGCCGACACCGTGATCGACGCCCGGGGCAGCGCGGTCACGCCGGGACTCATCGACTCTCACGTGCACCCCGTGTTCGGCGACTTCACGCCGCGCCAGCGCGCCCTCGACTTCCTCGACTCGGAGCTCAACGGCGGGGTGACGACGATGATCTCGGCCGGTGAGGTCCACCTGCCGGGCCGGCCCAGGGACATCGTCGGCCTGAAGGCCCTGGCCATCGTGGCGGCCAAGGCGTACGCGAACTTCCGGCCGGGCGGCGCCCGGGTTCACGCCGGGGCGCCGATTCTCGAGCTCGGGATGACGGAGGACGACTTCGCCGAGATGGCGCGCGCGGGCGTCCGGCTGGTGGGCGAGATCGGCCTCGGCTCCGTGCGGACGGGCCGGGACGCCGCGCCCATGGTCAAGTGGGCCAAGCAGCACGGGATGACGGTGACCATCCACACGGGCGGCCCCTCCATCGCCGGGTCGAGCCCCATCAACGCCGAGACGGTGCTGGAGGCGGACCCCCACGTGGTCGGCCACATCAACGGCGGGACCACCTCCCTGAGCCCGCCCGAGATCGAGACACTGGTGGCGGGAAGCCGGATGGCCCTCGAGATCGTCCACTGCGGGAATCCGCGGACCGCCCTCCACGCGCTCCGGGTGGCCCGGGAGGCGGGTGCCTGGGACCGCGTGATCCTGGGCAACGACGCGCCGTCGGGCACCGGCATCGTCCCGCTGGGGATCCTCCGGACGCTGGCCCTCCTGGTCGCGCTCGGTGACTGTCCGCCGGAGGTCGCCATCGCGATGGCGAGCGGCAACACCGCCCGCGTCTACGGGCTCGACGTCGGGCGCATCGCCCCCGGCCGCGCGGCGGACTTCACGATCCTCGACGCCCCGGTCGGGTCGGTCGGGAAGACGGCGCTGGAGGCGCTCCGGGCCGGCGACCTGCCCGGGATCTCGATGGTGCTGACCGACGGGGTTCCGCGGATCGGTCGGAGCCGGAACACGGCGCCGGCGGCGCGCGCGGCCGAGGTCACCCGGGGCCAGGCGCCGGGTGGTGGCCACTGATCCAGTGGGCTCCTGGAGGCCGACACGTCCTATGACTCTATGACTGCCATCCCGCACCAGTCGAAGCGCTCCGAGCGCGGGCTTTGCCCGCGCAACCTCTTCACGGGTGAGGAATCGGAGGGGAGCGCAGCCCCCCTCCGAGATACTTGAGCCGCGCATGAGCGAGACTCAGGCGGCGCGCGACGGGGCGGCGGAACGCCGGACGGGGGAGATCCCGACTCCGGCCCCCGGGCGGCTCGACATCGACGGCATCGTCGAGGCCTTCGCGCACCGCATGATGTACTCGGTGGCCAAGGACGAGTACACGGCCTCGACCTTCAACGTCTACCAGGCGCTGGCCTACGCGGTCCGCGACCGGGTGATGGAGCGGTGGTTCCGCACCCAGGACGCGTACTACCGGAACGACGTCAAGCGTGTCTACTACCTCTCGATGGAGTTCATGCTCGGCCGGGTGCTGCTCAGCAACATCCTGAACCTCGGCGCCTACGAGGCGTACAGCGCGGCCATGGAGCGTCTCGGCTACCGCCTCGAAGAGGTGGCGGAGGAGGAGGCGGAAGCCGGCCTCGGCAACGGGGGCCTGGGCCGGCTGGCCGCTTGCTTCCTCGACTCGGCGGCGACGCTCGGGCTGCCCTTCTACGGGTACGGCATCCGCTACGAGTACGGCATCTTCGCCCAGACGATCGTGGACGGCTTCCAGGTCGAGGCGCCGGACAACTGGCTCCGGTTCGGCAACCCCTGGGAGATCGCCCGGCCGGATGCCGTCTATCCGGTTCGGTTCTACGGGCGGGTCGAGTATCGCCGTGACGAGCACGGCCGCGACCGCTTCGACTGGGTCGACACGGACCGTGTCATGGCCATGGCCTACGACATGCCCGTGCTGGGCTACCGGAACGACACCGTCAACTCGCTCCGCCTGTGGGGGGCCAAGTCCACTCGCGAGTTCGACCTGGCCATCTTCAACGCCGGCGACTACGTGCGGGCCGTCGAGGACAAGGACCGGACCGAGAGCATCTCGAAGGTGCTCTACCCCTCCGACGAGAAGCGAGCGGGCAAGGAACTGCGCCTGCGGCAGCAGTACTTCTTCGTCTCGGCCACGCTCCAGGACGTGATCCGCCGGTTCAGGAAGGTCCATCGGCCCTGGGACCTTTTCCCGGCCAAGGTAGCCATCCAGCTCAACGACACCCACCCGGCTCTCGCCATTCCCGAGCTGATGCGGGTGTTGATCGACGAGGAAAACCTCGAATGGGACGCGGCCTGGGCGATCACCGAACGGGTCTTCGGCTACACCAACCACACGGTGCTGGCCGAGGCGCTGGAGCGCTGGCCGGTCGAGCTGTTCTCACGTCTCCTGCCGCGCCACTCCCAGATCGTGGAAGAGATCGACGGGCGCCTCCGGGCGGTGGTCCGCGCGCGGTATCCGGGCGACGAGGAGCGGCTCCGGCGCATGGCCATCGTCCGGGACGAGGGGGAGCGCCGGGTCCGGATGGCGAACCTCGCCATCGTCGGGAGCCACTCCGTCAACGGGGTCGCCGCGATCCACACCGAGCTGTTGAAGACCTCGACGTTCGCCGACTTCCACGAGCTCTTCCCCGGGCGCTTCAGCAACAAGACCAACGGCATCACGCCGCGGCGCTGGCTCCTCCAGGCGAACCCCCGGCTGGCCGGGCTCATCACCGAGGCGATCGGCGACCGCTGGGTGACCGATCTCAACGAGCTGGCGCGGCTCTCGGCCTTCGCCGAGGATGCCGGCTTCCGGGCCCGCTGGGCCGCCGTCAAACGCGGCAACAAGCTGGCCCTGGCCGACGTCGCCCTCCGGGACGGCGGGCCCGTCCTCGACCCCGACACCCTCTTCGACTGCCAGGCCAAGCGCATCCACGAGTACAAGCGCCAGCTCCTCAACGTGCTGCACGTCCTCGCCCTCTTTCACCGGATCCGCGAGAATCGGGCGGGCGACGCGCCCTCGCGCACGGTGATCTTCGCCGGCAAGGCCGCCCCCAGCTATGTCTTCGCGAAGCTCATTATCAAGCTGATCCACGCCGTCGGCGATCTCGTGGCGCGGGACCCGATCGTAGCCGGGCGGCTCCGGGTCGTCTTCCTGCCCAACTACGGCGTCTCGATGGCCGAGCGGATCTTTCCGGCCTGCGAGCTGTCCGAGCAGATCTCCACGGCCGGCTTCGAAGCCTCCGGGACCGGGAACATGAAGGCGGCCCTCAACGGCGCCCTCACGATCGGGACCCTGGACGGCGCCAACGTCGAGATCCGGCAGGCGGTGGGACAGGGGAACATCTTCATCTTCGGTCACACGATGGCGGGGATCGAGGCGCTCCGGGAGAGCGGCTACGATCCCCGGGCGTGGATCGAGCGTACCCCGGAGCTCGCGCGGGCCATCGCGACGATCCGGGACGACGGCGAGCTGGGGCGCGCCTACCCCGGACTGTTCCGGCCGGTGGTGGAGGCGCTCACGGGCGAGGACCGGTTCCTCCACTGCGCGGACTTCGCGTCGTTCGCGGAATGCCAGACCCGGGTCGCCGAGACCTACCGCCGCCCCGAGGACTGGACCTGGATGTCGATCCGGAACGTGGCCGCGATGGGCCGCTTCTCGAGCGACCGCACGGTCCAGGAGTACGCCCGCGAGATCTGGGGGGCCACGCCCTTGCCCATGAAGCGCCCCGATCCGGAGGGATCATGAACATCCGCAAGCTGGTCACGATCGTCGAGGAGATCCGCGCGGACGGCCGGAAGGCGGCGGCGCGCCCGATCCGCAAGGCGGCGGCGGTCGCGGTCGTCGAAAACCCGTTCGCCGGCCGGTACGAGGAGAGGCTCGAGCCCTTGATCGAGGTGGGCGAGGAGCTGGGCGGGCTGCTCGGCAAGATGGCCGTCGACGCACTCGGCGGAAGGCCCGAGAGCTACGGCAAGGCCGCCATCGTCGGGCTCGACGGCGAGTACGAGCATGCGGCGGCCATCCTGCATCCGACGCTGGGGACGCCGTTCCGGGCCGCCGTGGGCGGCGGCAAGGCGATCATCCCGTCGGCGAAGAAGCTGGGGGCGGCCGGCACCGCCATCGACGTGCCGCTCCACTACAAGGACGCGGCGTTCGTCCGCAGCCACTTCGACGCCATGGAGGTGCGGGTGCCCGACGCGCCGCGGCCCGACGAGATCGTCGTGGCACTGGTCGTGACCGACGGCGGCCGGCCCCACCCGCGGGTCGGCGGCCTGACCAAGGCCGAGGCGAAGGGCGAGGATGGCCTCCGGTAGATCATGGGAGGGGGCCGTGGTTGGGCGGCCTTCGCCCGTCGGGGCCCCCTCCCAGACCACCCCAAAGGAGGGGTTGCGCGGGCGAAGCCCGCGCTCGGAGCGGAACACCAACCGTGGGCGGTTGCGCCATCGCGTGGCGCCTGATTCACCCGATAAGCTCCTAGCGCTGAGGCCGAGCTGATCCATGAAGCTGATGAGCCTCGCCGAGGCGGCCGCGCTCGTCCCGGACGGCGCCCACCTGACCCTCGGCGGGGTCATGCTCCACCGGGTCCCGGCCGCCTTCGTGCGCGAGCTGGCGCGCCAGGGCCGCCGCGGCCTCCGCCTGTCCAAGCCCTCGCCCTCCTACGATCTCGACCTTCTCTGCGCCGCCGGCTGCCTGGCCGAAGTCGACGCCGGCATCGCCTCGCTGGAGTCGGCGTTCGGCGGGATGCTCCCGAGTTACCGCCGGGCCGTCGAGGCGGGCCGGGTCCGTGTCCGCGAGTTCTCCTGAGTGGGCGTCATGACGGGGCTGCGGGCCGCATCCCTGGGCGTGCCGTTCGAGCCGCTCCCCGGCCTCAAGGGGACCGACCTGCCGGCCGTCGCCGACTTCCGCACGGTCAAGGACCCCTGGACCGGCGAGGAGGTCTACGTGGTGCCCGCGCTTCGCCCCCAGTGGGCGATCCTGCACGTCCAGGAAGCTGACCAGCGCGGGAACGCCCGGATCTATGGATCGCCGGGCTACGACCTCCTGATGGCGCAGGCGGCCGACCGTGTGATCCTGACCGCCGAGCGGGTCCTCTCCACCGAGGAGTTCGCGCGGATGCCGGAGCTCACGCGGATTTCCGAGCTCGGCGTCGCGGCGGTCGTCGAGGCGCCCGGCGGAGCGCGGCCCGGCGACTGCGCGGGATGCTATGACGTCGACGAGGACGGCGTCCGGCGTTATCTCGACGCGGCGCGCGCTCCGGAGAGCCTGGCAGCCTACCTCGCGTCGATTCCGTGAGCGTGGGTCCTCCGGAGCTGATGACGATCGCGCTGGCGCGCTGCCTGCGCGACGGCGAGGTGGCCTGCCACGGCGTGAACTCGATTCTGGCCTCGCTGGCGCTGCTCCTCGCCCGGCGTCTCCATGCGCCGGCCCTCCGCCATGTCGCCATCGGGGGTGGACTCGACGCGGCCCCCGCCACGGTGCCGAGGTCCTCGTCGGGCCCCGGGTGGCTGGCCGGCTCGCCGGTCGTGCTGTCGAACGTGGATGTGTATCAGCTCGCGCTCCGGGGCCGGATCGACGTGATGCTGCTCGGCGCGGTCCAGGTCGACGCCCGGGGGCGCGTGAACTCGACCGTCATCGGGCCGTTCGATCATCCCAAGGTCCGGCTGCCCGGCGGCGGGGGAGCGGCCGTGCTCTTCCAGGTGGTCAAGCGCATCGTCGTCTACCGCACGCGTCACGACGCGCGCTCCCTCGTCCCCGCCGTCGACTTCGTCACGGCCGTGGGCAACCTCGAGCGGGTCGTCACCCCACTCGCCGTCTTCCGCCAGACGCCGGATGGCCTTCGGCTCGAGGGCCTCATGCCGGGCGTGACGCTCGACGAGGTCCGCCGTCAGACGGGCTTCCCGGTGGTGCCGGCCCCGGACTGGGCCCCTGTGCCGCCCCCCACTCCCGACGAGCTGACCGAGCTCGAAGCGCTCGATCCCCATCGGCTCCGGGATCTGGATTTCCAGTGACTTAGGAGGCGTCGCATGAGATTCGGCCTTCGCCTGCCGACCTTCGCCCTCGGGCCCCGCACGGCGTCGCTCGCCGACATGGGGCGCTACCTCAGGCGGGCGGAGGCGCTCGGCTTCGAGGCGGCGGTGACGATCGACCAC